>JACQPZ010000014.1 GCA_016207265.1 Candidatus Latescibacterota bacterium
AGCGGCAGATACGCCGCACCGGCTTTCAGAACGCCCAATTCAGCGACGACGAGATCGGGCGTCTGAGGCAGCAACACGGCGACGACCTCTTCGCGGCGGATTCCCCGCGCCATGAGGGCCGCGGCGACCGCGTCGCTGCGACCATCCAGATCCCGGTAGGTGAGCGTGCCGGTTGCCCCGACGAGCGCGGCTGCTCCAGGACGGGCTCGCGCCTGGGAACGGAAGCGGACGTGCACGGGAACGAATTCGCCCCCGGCCGTCGTGGCTCCTCGCCCCTCCGCGAGCCAGATCGCGTGGCCCTCCGCGCTCAGGAGCCGCAGCCCGGCCAATTCGCGGTCCGGATTGGCCAGAGCGTGATCGAGCAGGGACAGGAGGGCCATGACGATGCCCGAGACCGCAGCCTCGTCGAAGATCTCGGCGTCGAAGCGGGACACCAGGGCCGGATCGCCGTCGCGATCCGTGAATTCCAGGGCCAGGTCGGCCCGACGCACGAGACGGGCGCCGCCCGGAAGCGGCGAGGAAGCCGGCACGGTCCCCTCGCGCGGACCCATCGTTCCGTCGGCGCAGAACAGCGTGCGATAAGGGAAGTCGGAGATTCGGCGCCGCGCACCGGACCCGTCCCCTTCTCCGACGCGCGCCCTCGCCTTGTCGAGGTGCCGTGCCGCATCGCCCGCCGCTTCGCCGAGCGACCGCCTGCGATCCACGGATCGCTGCCAGTGGTAGAGATACGGCTCTGCGCTCAGAGCGGATGCGCTCGGAGCGGATGCGCCCGGAGCGGATGCGCTCGGATCCGGGAGCAGAAGCGCCAGATCGACCTCGTCGCGCCCGTCGTACCGCACGATCAGCGCCTCGACGGCGGCGAGGAGGAATGCAAACACCGAAACTCCGGCGGCAGCGGCCGCTTCCTGGATTGCCCGCAGCCGGGGCGCGCCAATCGGACTGACGTGCTCGCGGCGTCGAAACGACGGTGAGGGCGGCCGCTGGGCGGCCGACGGGAAGGCCGAAGGCCGCGTGTCCGCGCGATCCGACCGACCCCCTTCTGATTCTCGGTCCATCGGCGTCATGCGGGCGAGGAGCCGGCCGCGTCCCCGTCGGACTCCACCAGGAACGGACCGATCACCAGGGCGGTCAAGCCGGCGCGCACGAATGTGTCGACCGCCTCTTCGGGCGTGCACACGATCGGTTGTCCGCGCACGTTGAAGCTGGTGTTCAAGACGATCGGAAACCCGGACACCCGTTCAAACGCATCGAGCAGGTTCCAGAAGAGCGGATTCGTCGCCCGGTCCACCGTCTGCGCGCGCGCCGAGCCGTCCACGTGGGTCGTCGCGGGCAACGCGTCCCGGAATTCATCGCGAACGTGCGTCACGCACAGCATGTACTCGAACAGCGACGTGTCGCCGTCGGCAATCTCGAAGTAGCGCGCCGCCGCCTCCTGCTTCACGGCCGGCGCGAAGGGCCGGAACTCCTCGCGCTTTTTCACAAGCGCGTTGATGCGAACGCGCATGTCGGGGCGCCTCGGATCGGCCAGGATGCTGCGGGAGCCGAGTGCGCGCGGCCCGAATTCCATGCGGCCCTGAAACCATCCGAGAATGGCGCCGTCGGCGAGCAGGCGTGCGGCTTCATCGCACAACACCTCATCCTCGAGGCGTCGATACCGGGTCAGCGACCGCGAGCGCAAGGCACGCTCGATGCGGCCGGCGTCGAAGGCGGGCCCCCACAGCGGCAGACGCATCTTCCGGGGCCGGAGTCGTCCGGAGCGCTGATGCAGCACCATGAGCGCGGCGCCCACCGATGTGCCGTCGTCACCGGCGGCGGGCTGGACAAACATGTCGGAAAAGAGGCCGGAACGCTTGATGACGCCGTTCGCCGAGCAGTTGAGCGCGACACCTCCCGCCATGCAGAGGCGGTCCAGGGCGGTCGACTCCCGCAGGTGGGTCAGTTGGTGCAGGAGCGCGTTCTGGAGGACCGCCTGCAGCGCGGCGGCAAAATCCATGTGACGCTGCTCGATCGGCGCCTCCGGCTCGCGCCGCGGGCCGAACAGCGCTTCCAGCGCCTTCAGGACGCCGCCGTGAGTTTCGCGCTCCAGCACCGTTCGGTCCCGGGCGAGCAGCGGGATCGTCACTTCCCCTGTGGCGGTGAAGTTCACATGCCGCTCAAGCTCCGGATGGAAGCGCCGGGGATCGCCCAGCGGCGCGAGACCCATGACCTTGTACTCATCCATCCCCATCAAGAAGCCGAGGTACAGCGTCCCGATACCGTAGAGGATTCCGAGGGAGTGGAGCGCGGCGGTCCGGCGCAGGACTTCGATCGAGCCGTTTCGGCCGACGGCGACCGTCGAGCTGTCCACCTCGCCCATGCCGTCGGCTACGAAGATCAGGGCCTCGTCGAAGCCGCTGGAGTAATACGCGCTGGCGGCGTGCGCGAGGTGGTGTGGCACGCGCACCAGTCGTCCGGATAGGCCGGATCCCGGGAACCAGCGATCGAGACACCGTTCCACCGCGGCACGGGAATACACGGCATCGAATTGGCCGGGCTCCATCGCGGCCGTCTGCAGCTCGGAGGCGAACGCCTCGTAGGAAAAGCCGTGTGCGACCGCGTCGATGTCGTCCAGCGTGAGATTCGACGTTTCAAGGCACGCCTGGATGGCGCGGATCGGGAACGCCCCCGTCCCCTTGTCGCCGGAGAATCGCTCCTCGGCGGCGGCCGCCAGGACGCCGTCTTCGGAGACGAGGGCGGCCGCCGCGTCCAACCCTTGGACGATTCGATACTCCCGCTCGTCCAGCCCGGGCATGACTCGACGCTTGAAGGGGACCGAGTGATCGAGGCCCGAGATGCCCAGGACGATCATGACTCCCACCCGGGCCGCGCGGGCGGACCGCCCCGGCTGCGCGCCAGACAACGCACGAGATCCTCGCGGAAGAGCTTCGCGAAGGCGCGCTCTCCCTTCGAACCATCGGAGTTCACGAACCAATGCGTTCCCTGGACCGGGCGCACGGTGCACTCCTTCCTTGATTGCCTTGCCCAGCCCGGCAGGATCTCCGTCGGCACCGACGCGTCATCGATACCGCCGTAGACGGTCAAGGGGACCTCCAGGGGCGCTTCCGGGCGAAAGACGTACGTTTCGCAGATTTCCAGGTCGTCTCGCAGGATCGGCGACAAGATCCCCATCAGGTCCTCGTTGCGGAGCACTTCCTCGGGCGTGCCCGCCAGCTCACGCATCGATCGACGGAACGCATCCTCGGGCAATCGATGGAGTCCCAACGGCGGAGCGTCGTGGTCGGGCGGAAGTCGTCCCGAGATGAGCACCTCGATCGGAAGCGTCGCGCCGCGTCGCCGCAAATCTCTCGTCAGCTCGAAGGCGACAAGGCCCCCGAGACTGTGACCGAAGAGCACGTACGGCAGGGGTTCCGCGTGCAGGAGGTCGCGAACGAAGGCTTCGGCCACTGCCGCCACGAGCGGATCGATCGACGTGAAGCGAGGCTCCGCGAGCCGGTCCTCGCGGCCGGGGAACTGGACCGCAAGAAGCTCGATGCCCTCGGGGACGAACGACGCGAAGTGGCCGAACGCCGACGCCCCCCGGCCTGCGTACGGTAGCGCGATGAGGCGCATGCGGGCCTCAGGGCATTTCCGGAAGCGCACGAACGTCCGCGGGCTCCGAGGTGTATCATCCATGCTCGTTCCGGTCCGCGCTCAGAAGACCCACGTCGTCCCCCATGGCTTCAACGTGGAACGTGACGGTCGCCGTTCCGTCGCCGGCGCTGGTCATGCTGGTCCGCTACCGCGGCTCGTGGCCATCGTTGAGACGTCGCGCGGGATGCAGGTTTCCGGTACCACCTGCACTGGCTGGAGAATTGCAACGGAAGCAGCCCTACAGGTGACGATCCGTCCAGAGCGCTCCGGCCATGGGCGCTTCCGATGGTGATTGCACCGCCTAAGGCGATGCTAGCACAAACATTGCCGGTTGGCGAGCCAATTTGGGCGGGGCCTGGGAGCGGTCACCTCGGATGCGGGCTTAAGCGACCATGGAAGAGGCACGAACGGGTGCACATCGGCTTCGACGGCACGATCTGGGGCGGTGAGGAGTCGGGGGTCGCCGCGGCCTCACGGCGCCTGTTCGAGAGGCTCTCGGCGGATCCCGGCCCGCACCGGCTGACCGCGTTCGTGAATCCGCGCGTCCTCGAGGCATTGAGGCCGGTTGCCTGCCCCGCGACGACCCGGCTGGTCGTCGTTCATTCCGGACGCCGTGGAGCCCGGATCGCATGGCAGCAGCTCATGCTCCCGACCCTGGCCCGCCGGCACAAGCTCGACCTCCTATACAACCCATCGTATACGGTGCCCCTCGGCTGCCGCGTTCCGCTCGCGGTGACGGTGCACGATTTGATTGTTTGGAAGCGGCCCGACTTGTGCCGACGCGGGAACGTCCTCCACTTCCGAACGCTCCTGGGAGCGTCGGCGCGTCGGGCGAGCGTCATCACCGTTCCCACCGAGACGGTCGCCGGCGATGTGGTCGAGCTGCTGCGCGTCCCTCGAGAGAAGGTCCACGTCGTACCCTGGGGCGTCGATGCCGAGCTGGGGCCGGTCCCCCGCGTGGCGGCCCGGGACGCGCTGCGGGCGTGGTACGGGATCGACCGACCGTATGTCCTGCACGTGGGCGCCCTCGAGCCCAAGAAGAACCTCCTCACGCTGCGGCGCGCGCTCCACGATAGCGGCGCGCTCCTCGTGCTCGCCGGCCCACGGGGCTGGCTGCGGGGCCGGGCCCGCCGCGAAATCCTGTCGGACCGAGACGGCCTGTGCCGCCACTTGGGCTGGGTGCCGATCCAGCGCCTGGGCGCCCTCTATTCGGCCGCGGAGCTGTTGGCGTTCCCGTCCCACATCGAGGGCTTCGGGCTGCCGGTCGCAGAGGCGATGGCCTGCGGGACCCCCGTGATCGCGTCGGATGCCCCGGCGTTGCGGGAGATCTGTGGAGACGCCGCAATCCACGTCCCTCCGCTCGACGGAGGCGCCCTGTCGACGTCGATCCGCCGCGTTCTGGAGGATCCGGAGCTCCGCGATCGGCTCGCGGCGCGCGGCCGGGCCCGCGCCGCGCGATTCACGTGGCAGAACACGCGGTCCCTCTTTCTGGACGCGCTCAGGCGCGCCGGCGCTCCTGTGCGGGATTGACCTACGCGTTGATCATCGTGGCGGTCCGGAGAGCTACTGACGCGCCACGTAGTCCAGGAACGCGAGGAGCTCGACGTGCGCCTCCGGGAGGTGTTGGGGGGCGAGCGGGTTTTCCTGAACGCAGATCGCCGGGATCGCCGGTCCTTCTCCCGACGGGGCTTCCAGCTCCAGCCACAACCGCTCGATGGCGCCCTCGTGCGGCCGTTCCATCCGCGCGGCGAGGACATAGTCGACATAGACCCGGAGCTCTCCGCGAGTTCGGAGGATCGTGAACACGGGGGCGGGGTTCTTTCGATCGATCTTGGCCTCGGAGCGGACCGTCGCTTGAGCGCGGCGGAGCGTGCAGACTACGGTCGAGGGGTCGGGCCATTCGAGCACGACGGCGTCGCGGGGACGCAATTGCCGATCTCCCATCACGACGGACAGCCTGTGGCCCTTCCGAATCGTGGTGCGGTAAAGCCGTATTTCCGCCAGGAAGTCCGGCGCTTGGAGGGGGCCACGGTATTCCAGGACCGCCCGGTCGGCGCCCGCGAGACGGCCCCGGAGGTAGGCGCGGTACTGTGTGGAGTCCTCGGCAAGAGTCCAATCACCGGCCCGAGGAGTCCACAGCGCCATCGAGGCGAGCGCGTTGACCTCCTGATTGAACATGCATTGCCGATCCCAAGGCTGCTGGAGGCTGACCCCACCGAGCGTCTTGTCCGTGGCGGTCGGCGCCATGGCGTTCACGTATCCCGATCGCAGCGGGCTCGGGTCGTTGAACCGAAACAGGACCTTGCGGTTGGCATCGAACGTCAAGACCGATCCGAGCAGATACAGGCGCAGATTCGCGAGGTCGTCCCGCTCCATCGTGCCGTTGCCGATCACGGCGCCGTTTCGCCAGACCGTCCACGTGACGCTCGCTCCCTTGTTCCATTCGACCTCGTAGCCGCTCCCCCACGACCTTCGAGCGGCGTGGAGCTGCATCCTGTGAGATCCGCCGTGTGGATCCGGATCTCGACCCCTGATCTGAACCATGGCGTCGCCGAGCATCTCCCTACCGCCGACGGCGGCGGGCGGCCAACCATAGCCCAACGTGAGAAACGGCGGCCTCGCCGAAAGGCTGGTGTAGGTCGTCCTCGTGCTCTTGAGCCCCCCGATCGCCTTGAAGTCCTTCATCACGAACGTCCTTCGGCCCTCGTACAGCGCGGGACGGCCGTTCACAAGCGCCCGGAATTCCCCGAAGTCGAAGCACGCTTGCAACACCGATCGATTCTCCGGTCCGGCCTCCACGAGCCGCGACTCCGTCCGCCCGTTCTTCGCGAGCCAGACCCGCCTGCCCGATCCGGCGCCGGCAATCCCCAGCGTATCGGGGACGCCGTTCTGATCCAGATCGAAAACCCACGCGAAGGGAAGCCCCCGGTCGGGAATGCTGGCGGTCAGAACTCCCGTTCCGAAGGGGCTGAACTCCAGATTCCGAGGTCCACGCACCCGCTCATCCGCGGCCGTACGAGCCGGGGTCGAGGCCTTGGACCATTCGATTCTCAGCGGCTCGAACGCGAAGTCCCCGAACATGGCGCGCGGATTCCCGACGGTGACGAGGCCTCCGACATCTTCCGCCGGGCTGGAGGCGCTGGTCGCAACGACCGACCCTCCGACCGAGGCCCTCGCCTCTCCGGTACTCCAGTCGATGCTCAGACCCGACCGCAGCTCCGGCCCGAAGATCCCCCAGCGTTCGCCGAGCAGCTCGACGGTGCCGTCCGCGCGGCCTCGAACCAGTTCCACACGCTTCGCGAAGGCCTCGGCACGAGCCAGATTCGTCCAACGGAGGATGAGCCATTCGTCGCCTGGGAGCGGCACGATCAAGCCCGGCCACGCCGGCGGTCCGATTTCTGGAAGCGGCTGGAAGTCGGCCAGCGCGATGCTCCGGTCCGACCGCGGTCCGATGCGCGCCGGAACCTCGAACGACCGCAGCATCGAGTCCCTGCCGTCCGCATACAATCCGACGTTTCCCGTGGCGTCCCGCGGCAGCCGGGCTTCGAGGACCGGCCGACCGGTGAGATAGACTCGGCAATGCTCCCCACAGAACCACACCGTGAGCAGCTCCCACTGGGCATCGCTCCACGACGGAACCTGCGTCTCCGCCAAAACGCGGACCGTGTCGCCGGCTTGGTGGCAGATCTGGAGCTTCCCCGAGGCGCCGCCGCCGACGTGGCTGCCGCAGAGCCGCGCCACGAAGTAGTCGTCCTCAGGGCCCTTCCCGAAGAACACCCCCGCGGACACTCTCGGCGAGAGCTGGACAGCGCACTCCACGCGGGCGGCCTGCACGGGGACCGTCCGCGCCTGCGCCAGACATAGCTTCGCGCGAAGAGGTCCGACCGCGCTCAACCCGCTCCTGCGAACGACCAGCCACTCCGACTCCCCGAGCATCCAGCGATCCGTGCCGCTCGTGAAGTTATCCACGAAGGGCTCGGCGTCCTGCGCCGCCCCCTTGGGCGCGGCGGCGGTCCCGACCTCCGAGGGAGACGGGTCGAACCTCTCGTCGACGGTGAGGACGATGCAGTCGACCATCGGCTGTGATTCTCGCGTCCCCACCAGACAGACGTACCGGCCCGACTTGAGCTCGAACGACGGCCCCCGCACCCAGTGCCACTCATTGAATACGAGGTCGTTTCCGATCAGGTGCTGCGCGCGATTCTCCCGGCGCTCGCCCGCGGCCGCGCCCGATCCCGGAGCGATCGCCATCGTGACGCTGTTGGAGCACGTCCCCTGCCACTTCGCTCTCACCCAACAGAAATAGGTCCCCGGAACGGAAACCTCGAAGGGGTACGCCGTCTCGCCGGCGACCTTACGGCCGTAATCGGGAGCCTTGACATCCCAACCGTCGATCGAGATGAATCCGCCGCCCGATGCCCCGGACTCCGCGTGGGATCGCGTTCCCGCGTTGAACACATCGTGGTGCTCGGGCTCGATCCGCAACAGCGTCGTGGCCCCGGCCGGAGCCCGCGAGTGAAGGGACGCTTCGTTCGCGGCGAGGATCAGCACACCCACGGCCACGACGCCCTGCAGCCACAGCTTCTTTCCAGGCGCTCCCTTCATCTCGTCACCCCGGTGCGGACTCGTCTTGAATCGCGCTCGCGAGCAGCACCCAATATACGCCCAACGGCAACGTGGCGATCGGACAGAACAGCATCACCACGCCCGCGCCCAGTAGCCCCGCGATGGGGC
>JACQPZ010000161.1 GCA_016207265.1 Candidatus Latescibacterota bacterium
CAGAGCGTGCTCCGGATCGTCGCCGCGTTCATGTTCATGCAGGCCGGCACGATGAAGCTCTTCGCTTTCCCTGCCGGGATGCCCCCGAACGGTGACACGGCCCCGTTGATGTCCCAGATCGGGATCGGCGGCGCCCTCGAGGTGTTCGGCGGGGGCCTGCTCCTCCTCGGCCTCTTCACACGCCCGGCCGCATTCCTCCTGTCGGGCGAGATGGCGGTGGCGTACTTCCAGTTTCACTTCCCGAACGGATTCTGGCCGGTCATGAACGGCGGCGTGCCGGCCGCGCTCTACTGCTTCGTCTGGCTCTACTTCTCGGCCGCGGGCGCGGGGCCGTGGAGCCTGGACGCGAAGCTCGCCCGCCGAGGGAGAACCGGGTTGACTTCGGGGTAGGGAGCCGATAGCGTTAGCCAGCGTTGATGCCTCGACACGTCAAAGCGCCATCATCGAATCCGACACCTCGCGCGCGCGCGATTCTCGTCGGCCTTTGCTGCGGGATCGCGCTTTTCTCCGCCGGCGGACCCCCCGACGCCCAGGCCCAGGGGACGTCCGCCGCCCCTCCCACCGGCGCTGCCCCCCGTGCCGGCTCGATCGAGGAAGCCCAGGCCCGGGTCAAGAAGACCCCCAAGGACCCCGCCGCGCTCTTGGCCCTCGGCTCCGCCTATCGCCGGGCGGGAAGGCCCCAGGAGGCGGCCGACACGTTCAAGAAGATGATCGCGATCGATCCCAAGGGTTCCGCGGCGCACGTGAGCCTCGGCGCCGTGTACATGGATCTCAACCGTCCGGACGACGCGGAGCGCGAGTTTCAGAAGGCCCTCAGCCTCAATCCCTCGGACGGCGCCGCCCACTTCAACATGGGGAACTTCTATCAGACGAGGGGGCGCCGGGATGACGCCCTGAGCGAATTCCGCAAGTCCACGCAGCTCAATCCTCCGATCCCGAACGCCTGGGTCAACATCGGCCTCATTCAGGCCGAGCTGGGAAAACAGGACGACGCGATCCGCGCGTACAGGCAGGCGCTACAGATCGACTCGACGCACGTGCGCGCGCTGACGAATCTGGGGAACACGCAGTACTCGCTGGGGCGGATCGCCGAGGCCACGGCGCTCTACCGCAAGGCGCTCAAGCTCGATCCCAATAACCAGGAAGCGAACTACAACATGGGCGTCGCATTTGCCGACGCCCAGATCTTCAAGGGGGCGCTCAGCTACTGGAAACGCGTCGTGGCCATCGATTCCACGTCGACCATTGCCGAGAGCGCGAAGGGAAGCATCCAGGTTCTCGGAGACTATCTCAACTCCCAGAAGACGGCGCCCCCGGCGCCTCAGCCTCCCGCTGGGGTTCCGGTGCCGCGGGCGGTGGAGACGAATCCCGCTCCGCCGCGCGGAACGTCAGGGAAGCACTGATCTTCACCGCTCCAGCGAACCCGGCTCGCGCCACGTCTCGAGGAGGCACGGACTCATGCTGAAGCGCTCCCGACCACGACTCCAGGCTCTCGCGATCTCGGCCGTCTTCCTGATGGCGGCGGGCTGCGCTTCCCACGAGCGCCCGTCCGTCACGCCGGCCGAGGGCCAGACCTCGCAGGCGCCCCCGTCCCAGCCCGCGGGTACGAAACCCCTGTCCCGGCAGGAGGAGGCGAGGCGCCAGATCGAAGTCGGGACCGCGTTCCTGGAGCGCGGCCAGTACGACGAGGCTGAGCACGCCTTCCGTCTCGCGTTGGAAGCGGAGCCGGGGTCGCTCCAGGCTCTCGCGGGACTCGGGCGCGTGCAGGTTCAGCGCGGCCAATACTCGGAAGCCCTGCCCCTGCTCGAGCGGGCGACGCGCGTATCGAGCCAGATGGCGTCGGCGTTCCAGGCCCTGGGCGACGCCTATGCGGCGACAGGCGAGCTGGAGCGCGCGGCGGGGGCCTACCGCCAAGCGGTCGCCTTGGCGCCCGGGGACCTGAACATCCGGCTCGCGCTCGCCCGTTCCCTCACCGAGGTCGGCGACTACGAAGAGGCGGAGGACGTGTGCGTGCGGTCCATGCGGATCGCGAGGGACGACTCCCGGGCTCTTTCGCGCGTGTACCAGCAGTACGCGGATGTGCACTGCCGCCGGGGAAAGAGCCCGGAGGCCATGTCCGCGTACTACAAGGCGGTCGAGCTCGACCCGCGGGATTCGGAGGTGAACCGGGGCCTCGCGGCCTGCGCCCTCCGCGTGGGGCTCTACGCCGAGGCGGTGACCGCGCTGACCCGGCTCCTCCAGCTCGCCCCGCTTGACCTCGACGCGAAGAAGCAGCTCGCGTGGGCGAATTTCAAGCTGGACCGCTTCCCGGTCGCGATCGGTCACTACGAGGCGATCCGGGATTCTCTGGGAACCGTCGATCGGTACTATCTCGGGCAGGCGTACGCGAAGGCGAACAAGGTGGATCGGGCGGTCGAGCAGTTCCGCGAGGTCATCCGCCTCGACATGGAAAATTACAAGGGCGTCTATTGCAACATGGCGAATGCGTATTACGATGCGAACCGCTACGAGAGCGCAATCAACGTCGTGCGTGAGGGGCTCCGAGCCGACAGCACCAGCTCCTGCCTGCGGTATTGCTGGGCGCAGGCGCTCGACAAGCTGGGGCGCCACGAGGATGCGATCCCGATCTTCGAGGCCGTGCTTGCCGACCCTGCGTACGCCGAGGCTGCGAAGCGGGAGCTGGAGCGGCAGAAGCGGATCGTGCGTCTTCTCCATTCGAAGTAAGAGCGCCCGCGGTCAGGGCGACAACCCATCACCCAAGGAGGCTCCATGTTCGCGCTGAAGATTCGGAGCATGTGCCTGGGCCTGTCCGTCGGATTGCTCGCCGCGGCCACGGTCTGGGCGGCCGACACGACACTCACGACTCCGGAGAAATCGGGGACCGACAAAGCCGGGACGGTGGCCAAACCCGCCGCCAGCCCGGCCGCCAAGCCGGCTGCGAAACCGGCGCCGAAAGGCGGCATGGACGAAGTCGCGATCTTGGAGACATCGAAAGGGAAGATGGTCGTCGAGTTCTGGGACAAGGAAGCGCCTCAGACCGTCGCCAACTTCAAGAAGCTCGCGCGACAGGGTTACTACGACGGAACCGGGTTCCACCGCATCATCAAGGGCTTCATGATCCAGGGCGGCGACCCGAACTCGAAGAACCAGAACGCTCCGAATCTCGGCACCGGAGGTCCCGGTTACACCATCAAGGACGAGTTCAACTCGCACAAGCACGTAAAGGGCGTCCTCTCGATGGCGAATACCGGGACGCCGAACTCGGCCGGCTCGCAGTTCTTCATCATGCACGCGCCCGCGACGAGTCTGGACGGCCACTACACCGCTTTCGGCCACCTGATCGCCGGGACGGACGTGCTGGACAAGATCGCGACCTCCCCCTGCGGCCCGAACCCGTCGATGCCGGGCGAGAACTCGAAGCCGCTCGAGTGGACGTCGATCAAGTCCGCGAAGATCATGTCGAAGGCTGCCTATGTGGCGGGCACCAAGGGTGCGAAGGCGGAACAGGCGTCGAAACCCGCGGCGGCCAAAGGGGCCGAGATGAAGGCCGGGATGGGCGCCGGAACGGGCGTGGAAATGAAGGCGGGAGAGACCAAGGCTCCGGAGACGCAAACGCCGGAGACGAAAGCCGCCGAGGAAGCGAAAGATAAAGCCGCGCCGGAATCGCCGGCGACTCCCGAGGGTCAGACCGGGAAGTAACCACCGCTTAGGCGGTCACGATGAGGCCGAGCGGTGTCCAGGACGGCGCCAGGGGCCGAGCGCGGTTGCGCCCGGCCCCTTCGCTTTGATAGGCTGAACGGATTCCCGGAGGCTCCTGACGCCATGTCCCGCATCTATCTCGACCACAACGCCAGCACGCCCGTCCGCCCCGAGGTCCTCGAGGCGATGCTCCCCTATTTCGGCGAGCACTTCGGGAACGCCTCGAGCGCCCATGCCTTCGGGCAGGAGGCAAAGGGGGCGATCGAGGAGGCGCGGGCGCGGGTGGCCGCGCTCCTGAACGCGACCCCAGCCGAGATCGTGCTCACGAGCGGCGGGACCGAGTCGGACAATCTCGGCGTGATCGGGGGAGCCCGGGCGCTTCCCATGAAGGGACGCCACGTGATCGTGAGCGCGATCGAGCACGACGCGGTGCGGCACGCCGCGGACCAGCTCGAGCGCGAGGGGTTCACCGTGACCCGCGCCGCTCCGAACACGCGCGGCGTGGTCGAGCCCGAGACGATCGCCGGCGCGATCCGCCCGGACACCGCGCTCGTCTCCGTCATGGCCGCGAACAACGAGACGGGCGTCGTCCAGCCCGTCGCGGAGATCGGAGCCGTGTGCGCGGAGCGGGGCGTGGCGTTCCACGTGGACGCCGTCCAGGCCGCGGGCAAGATCCCGATCGACGTGCAGGCGTGGCGCGCGACGCTCGCGACGATCGCGGGACACAAGTTCTACGGCCCGAAGGGCGCGGGAGCCCTCTACGTGAAGCGCGGATTCAAGCCCACGCCGCTCCAGCACGGAGGCGACCACGAGAAGGGCCGCCGCGCGGGCACCGAGAACGTGCCCGGGATCGTCGGCCTCGGCAAGGCCTGCGAGCTGGCGCAGCGGGAGCTTTCGGAGAGCGCGGCCCGGATCTCCCGGCTCCGGGATCGGTTGGAGGCCGGGATCATGGAGCGGATCCCGAACGTCGTCCGCCACGGGGACGGGGCGCCGCGGGTCCCCAACACCTCGCACCTTTCGATCGTCGGCGCCGAAGGGGAGCACGTGATCCTCACGCTCGACATGAAGGGGATCGCGGTTTCGAGCGGCGCCGCCTGCAAGGCGGGCTCCTCGCATCCGTCCCACGTGCTCCTCGCCATGGGCGTGGAGCGCGAGATCGCGCAATCGGCGGTGCGGTTCAGCCTGGGCCGATGTACCACCGACGCGGAGATCGACCGGGTCCTCGAGGTTTTGCCGGGAATCATCGCCAAGCTCCGCGCCGCCTCACCCACCGCCGCTTCGTAGCGCCTCATGAGCAACTTCATTCCGGATGCCCCCTCGACCGTCCTGGTCGCGATGAGCGGCGGCGTGGACTCCTCCGTCGCCGCCGCGATGCTCGCCGAGCGCGGTCACGCGGTCATCGGCGTCACCATGAAGCTCTGGTGTTACGCCGAGGGGCCGAGCCCGAGCCGCGGCTGCTGCACGCTCGAGGCGATCGACGATGCGCGCGCGGTGGCGCGCCGGATGGGCTTTAAGCACTACGTTCTGAATCTGGAGGAGGGGTTCCGCGAGCACGTCATCGAGGATTTCGTCGGCGAGTACCTCTCGGGACGCACTCCGAATCCCTGCGTCCAGTGCAACAACTGGCTCAAGTTCGGCGAGCTCATGCGGCGCGCCCAAAGCTTCGGCTGCGACTACGTCGCGACGGGCCATTACGCCCGGCGGGGATTCGACGCCGAGGGCCGGGCGACGCTCCTGCGCGCCGCGGACTCCGCCAAGGACCAGTCGTACGTCCTCTGGGGGCTCTCGCAAGAGACGATCCTAAGGTCGCTCTTTCCGCTCGGCGACCTCACGAAGAGCGAGGTCCGCGAGAATGCCCGGGCCTTGGGCCTCCCGGTCGCCGACAAGCGGGAGAGCCAGGACATCTGCTTCGTCGAGGGGAAGACCTATCTCGAGTTTCTGAAGCAGCGCTTCCCGGAGCGGCTCGCGGGAGCGAGGGGCGGTGAGATGCGCGACGCGTCGGGCCGGGCGCTCGGAACCCATGGTGGCGTGCACGCCTTCACGATCGGGCAAAGACGCGGGCTCAACGTCGCGGCCGGAGAGCGTCGCTACGTGACCGCGATCGATTCGACCACCGGCACGGTCGTCGTGGACCGTGAGGAGGGGCTCCTCAAGCGCACGGCTCGCATCGGGCGCGTGAGCTACACGAGCGGCAGGCCCGAGGGGCCGCGCGAGCTTCTGGGAAAGATCCGCTATCTCCACGTGGCCGCCCCGGCCACCCTGACTCCGACGGGGGAGGGAGCCGCGATCGTGCGCTTCGTGAATCCGCAGCGGGCCATGACGCCCGGGCAGTCGCTCGTCCTCTACGAGGGGGATCGGGTCCACGCGGGCGGGATCATCGAGGAAGTCCTTGCGGAGTGAGATGACCGCGTGAGCCGGGACAGGAAGTCGGCTCGGGAGAGAGCGGTGGCCCGGTCAAGGCGGACAGCGGGCTCGGGTCGCTCGCGGGCGGCTTCGGGGCGCGCCGCAGCGCGCGCGCGCCCATCCGCGATCGAGGCGTGCGTCAACGTGCTCGACTTCGAGGCGCTCGCGCGGAAGCGGATGAAGCGGGCATTCTACGACTATTACGCGGGCGGAGCCGAGGACGAGCGGACGCTCGAAGCGAATCGCGGCGCGTTCGCCGAGATCTTTCTAAGGCCGCGCGTGCTCGTGGACGTTGGCCGGATCGACAC
>JACQPZ010000162.1 GCA_016207265.1 Candidatus Latescibacterota bacterium
AGCACCGCTACTCCTCGACGATCGTGAGCGGAATCGACTTGAACGCCTGGATGCTGATCTGCTGGGCGAGCCTCCCGGCGATGTCGCGGAACGCGCGGGCGGATGCGGATTCAGGCTCCGCGAGGATGACGGGCGTCCCCGAGTCGGCGTGCTTGCGGATCGCGGGATCGAGGGGGATCTCGCCCAGGAACGGGACGCCCAGCGACTCGCTCGCGAGCTTCGCCCCCCCGTGGCCGAAGATCTCGTCGCGGCCGCCGCAGTGCGGGCAGACGTAGTAGCTCATGTTCTCGATGATTCCCATGACGGGGACTTTGGTCTGCTGGAACATGCGCAGGGTCTTCATCGAGATCCGAAGCCCCAAATCTTGAGGTGTGGACACGATCACGGCGCCCGTGACCGGTGCGGTCTGGACGAGCGTGAGGTGAACGTCGCCGGTTCCCGGTGGGAGGTCCACCACGAGATAGTCCAGATCTCCCCAGTTCACGCCCAGGAGGCTTTGCTGGAGCGCCTTGTGGGCCATCGGGCCCCGCCAGATGAGCGGCATCTCGCCGCTCAGGTAGCCCATCGACATGAGCTTCGTGCCGTGCGCGACGACGGGCTCGATGACCTGGCCCCGGACCTCGGGCTCATCCTGGGACCGCATCATGATCGGGATGCTGGGCCCGTAGATGTCGGCGTCGAGGAGGCCGACCCGTGCGCCGCTTCCCGCGAGGGACACGGCGAGGTTCGCGGCCACGGTGGATTTCCCGACGCCTCCCTTCCCGCTCCCCACCGCGACGATGTTCTTCACACCCTTGATCCGCGTCGTCTCCGGAGCGGGGGGCCGCCTGACCTCCGCGGTCATGTTGACGCGCACGTCCTTGACTCCGGGAACCCGGGCCAACACCGCCTGGCGGGACTGTTCCCTCAGGCGGTCCTTCACCGGGCACGCGGGGGTAGTGAGGTTCACGTCGAAGGAGACCGTCCCCCCATCGATCTTCATGTTGCGTATGAAATTGAGCGAGACGATGTCCCGGTGAAGATCCGGATCCATCACCACGCGAAGGGCGTCTAATACTTGTGATTCCGTGACGACGGGGTCGCTCATCGAGTCTCCTCGCTGCCCGCGACCGGGACCGATCGCGGGCGTAGGATCGTAACAACGCCGAGGGCCGGCCCCAACCGAAAACGGGCGGCCCCACCTTGACTACGATGCGCGGAAGACCCGCGCCGGTGCGAACATCTAGGCACGGCGAAGCCCGTATGTTAGTGTCGCAGGCCAGCGTTCGGCGCGCGGGAGCGCGGGGGGATCGCCGGATCCCTGGTTCTCGACGGAGGGTGGATGGCCGTTTCCACAGACGAGCTGAAGGGTCTCTACTACTACCTCAACCTCGTGCGGCAGACGGACGAGCGCTGCCGACGGCTGTTCAAGCAGGGACGGTTCCACGGCACCTATTTCAGCGCCGTCGGCCAGGAAGCGACCGTCGTGGGGAGCTGCTACGGCTTGAGAGCCGAGGACGTGATCGGCATCCAGCACCGGGAGCTGGGTGCCGTCATCACGAAGGGGATGCCGCTCAAGTACGTCATGGCGGAGCTTTACGCCCGCAAGGACAGCCCCGACCGCGGAAAGTCGCACCCATGCCACTACGGATGGAAGCCGATGGGGATCATCACGCCCGCCTCCACGATCGCGGCGCAGACCGTGATCGCGACGGGCTGCGCCCTGGCGTTCAAGATCCAGAGGAAGGACCACGTTGCCGTCTGTTTCGTGGGCGAGGGCGCGACCTCCAACGGGGTCTGGCACGAGGCGCTGAACTTCGCCGGCGTCCATAGGCTGGCCTGCGTGTTCGTCGTGCAGAACAACCTCTGGGCCGAGTCGGTGCCGGCGCGCCTCGGCGTGCCGCTCGATGACGTCTCCGAGCGGGCGAAGGCATATGGATTCCCAGGCCTCACGATCGACGGGAATGACGTGCTCCTCGCGTACGAGACGACGCAGGAGGCCGTCCGCCGCGCGCGGCGCGGGGAGGGCCCGACCCTGATCGAGATGAAGACGTACCGGTGGTACGGCCATTCGGAGATCGATCCCGCGAACTATCGGACCCAGGAGGAAGTCGAATACTGGAAGCGACGCGATCCGGTCCCGCGGTTCGAGCGGCTGCTCATGGAGCGCGGCGTCATCGACGAATCGTACAAGCAGGCGACGCTCCAGCGGATCGAGCGCGAGATCGAGGAAGCGATCGATTTCGCCGAAAAGAGCCCGCACCCCGAGCCTCACGAGATTCTGGAGGACGTCTACGCCCCGCTCGGCTGACCGGCGGGGAAAGAGCCCTCGCGAGTCGCGCGTGGAAATGGTGCAGCTCGTGTTGCCGAACGACGCGAACACCATGGGAAACGTCCTGGGCGGGCGGGTGCTGCACTGGATCGATCTGGCCGCGGCGATCGTGGCGCACCGCCATTGCCGGACGGAGGCGGTGACCGCGTCCATGGACCAGGTCTCGTTCCACGCGCCGATCCGCGTGGGTCAGCTCGCCGTGATCACGGCCCGGATGACTTTCGTCGGTCGGACCTCGATGGAGATCCGTGTGGACGTCCAGAGCGAGGATCTCCTGAGCGGAGCGAGGGAGCAGACGAGCACGGCGTACCTGACCTTCGTGGCCGTGGACGCGAAAGGGCGTCCGGTCGCGGTTCCGCCGCTCCGATTCGAGACGAAGGAAGAGCAGAAGGAAGCGCGGGCCGCCGAGGCGAGACGGGCCGGCCGGCTTCAAGGCCGGCCGGACCTCGTGGCACGATAGGGAGAATCATCACCGATGAGGACCATGGAGACAGCGAAGACACCCGGCGCGGCCGTCGGCACCGACGTGAAGACGGTGACCTACATCGAGGCCATCACCGACGGCCTCCGCGAGGAAATGGAGCGCGATGAGCGCATCTTCCTGATCGGCGAGGATATCGCCGCCTACGGAGGCGTGTTCAAGGCGACGAAGGGGCTCTACGAGCGCTTCGGTCCGATGCGCGTGATCGACAGCCCGATCTCCGAGAACTTCCTCGTCCAGGGCGCGGTCGGCGCCGCGATCGCGGGCCTCATCCCCTCGCCGGAGCTTCAGTTCGACGACTTCATCTCCCTCGCCGTCGATGGAATCGTCGAGCACGCCGCGAAGATGCGCTACCGGTCGGGCGGGATGTTCACCTGTCCCATGGTGATCCGCTGCTGCTACGGCGGCGCGGTGGGCGGGGGGCTCTTCCACTCCCAGGCGAACCAGTCCTGGTTCATGCACTGCCCCGGGCTCGTCGTCGTCACGCCGGCGACCCCCTACGACGCGAAGGGACTCCTGAAGTCCGCGTTCCGAGGGCAGAACCCCGTGCTCTACTACGAGCACAAGCGGCTCTACCGCACGATCAAGGGCGCCGTTCCGACGCACGATTACACGGTGCCGCTCGGAAAGGCGGCCGTCGTGCGCGAGGGAAGGCACGCAACCGTGATTTCCTACGCGCTCATGCTCCACCGCTCGCTCGAAGCCGCCGAGAAGCTCGCGGCCGAGGGGATCGAGGTCGAAGTGATCGACCTGCGCACGCTGCTCCCCTACGACAAGGAAACCATCTTGAGGTCGGTGGAGAAGACCGCCCGCGCGGTCGTCGTGTACGAAAGCTCGAAGACGATGGGCGTCGGCGCTGAGATCGGGGCCATGATCGCCGAGGAAGGATTCTCGTTCCTCGACGCGCCGGTCCGTCGCGTGTCGCCGCCGGACGCGCCCCAGGAGCCGTTCGCGCCGGTTCTGGCCGCAGCTTATCTCCCGGACGCGGCGCGGATCGCGCAGGCGATCCGCGAGACGGTCGCGTACTAGTCGGGTCCCTCGGGACCGCAGTCGGAGGAAGGGATGCCCGTCACGATCGTAGTGCCCCAGCTCGGAGAAAGCGTCGTCGAGGGGACGATCGGCAAGTGGCTCAAGAAGGTCGGAGACCCGATCGCGAAAGACGAGCCGGTTGTCGAGATCATCACCGACAAGATCAACATCGAGCTTCCCGCGCCCTCCGCGGGCACGCTCGGAAGGATCACGATCGCCGAGGGGGTCGTCGCGCAGGTCGGGCAGGAGCTGGGCGTGATCCTGGCCCCGGGCGAATCGCTCGCGCCGGGGGCGGCGCCGCAAGCCGCCGCGCCCGCGCCTCCGGCCGCCTCCTCTCACGCCGCACCCCCGTCTGCGTCCGGCGCTCGTGTGCTCACGGGCGCGCCGCCCGCGGGGACGCCGGCCCGCGCCGGGGCTGCCGTTCCGTCCGCGACCGCGATCGCCGAGCCCGCCTCGACGGACGGCCAGAGGATCTCGCCGGCGGTGCGGAAGCTCGCGAAGGAGCACGACCTCGACCTTTCGAGCATCCGGGGAACCGGGATGGGCGGCCGCGTGACGCGCGAGGACGTCCTGAGCTACATCGAATCGGGCAAGGGTGCGGTGGCGGCTCCCGTGGGACCGATTCCGGTGCCGTCCTTTGGCGGGCCACAAGCCCGGGAGGAGGAGGTCCTCCCGCTCACGAACGTCCGCAGGAAGATCGCCGAGAACATGGTGCGTTCCCGCCACACCGTGGCGCATTGCGCCACGTGGGACGACGTGGACATGACCGCGCTCGTCGAGCTTCGGGCCCGCCTCAAGGAGAAGGTCAAGA
>JACQPZ010000168.1 GCA_016207265.1 Candidatus Latescibacterota bacterium
CGATTCCGGCCGGTCCGATCGTGGGCCCGCGCGCGAAGATCGAGTCCACGGCCGGCGCGACGCTCGGAGCGCGGTAGCGTACCGCAAGATCGCCCGAGCCGTCGGTGATCCCGCTCTGCGAGCCGGGGCCTCCCGAGGTCGCGCCGAGCGATTCGAGAGCGCCGCGGATCGGGCTCCCGAGATAGACCGTGACCGGCGCCGCGGGCGCCGGGTTCCCGAAGCGGTCGCGCGCGGTGACGGTGACGGTCGCGCTCTGGGCCGGCGCGAGGGGGAGCGAGCCGGGTGCGATCTCGAGCGCCGACGCGGTATCGGGCGAGGCCGATGCCACGAACGAGACCGAAGCGGCGGGCGCGATGAGGACGCTCGCGCGGAATCGGTCGGAGCCGGCTCCGGAGACGGTCCCGAGGCGCGCCACCTCGCAGACCGCGACGCCCGATCCGTCGCTCACCGCGATCGAGTCGATTCCCCCGCCCGCCGTGACGTCGATCCCGCCGCCCCCCGATTCCACGCGGAAGAGGACGCCCGCGCCCGGCGCGGGATTCCCGAACGCGTCCCGCACGCGCACGCGGAGCGGCTGGGCGAGCGCCTGCGCCACGACTCCGGTCTGCCCGTCGCCCGAGACGATCGCGACGGAGTCGGGCGGCGCCGCCGCGACCGCGATCTCGCCGGATTGGGCGAGCGGGATCCCGGGGCCCGATGCGCGCACGCGGACCGTCTCGGCCCGGGTGTCGCGAATGAGGAGGATCACAGCACCCGAGTCGCTCGGAGCGAAGGCGTACGCGGCACCGTCGCTCCCGACGGAATCCACGAGCGACCCCTGCGCGAGCGGCCCTCGGATCCACGTCACGTGGTCGGGAGAGGGCGAGGCGGTGGAGGTCCGGAGCCAAAGCGCCGGCGTGGCCTCGACGGCCCGATTCCCGAAGGAGTCGAGCAGCGTGATCGAGACCGAGAGCGAATCGCCCGCCGCGCCCGACGCGGGGGCCGAGACGACCGCCGAGACCGCGGCACCGGGCACGACCGTGAAGGAGAGCGTGTCCGCCCGGATCGATTCCGGCGCCGCGCTCGCCTGCGCGAGCACGCGGATCCCGAGCGGGCCGGGGACCCCCCCCGCATGGACCGTGAAGTCCGCGTGGCCCGAGGCGTCGGTATCGTCGCCCGCCGGGGCGATGCTCCCGGAGCCCAGAACGACCGACGCCTGGACCGCGGCTCCCGCGACCGCGTTCGAGTAGGCGTCGCTCACGAGCGCGCGGATCGCGATCGAATCTCCCGCGGCGAGCGTGTCCCGCGCGGCGGGGATCGCGAGGGCGCGGTACGGGGCCCCGGGGACGACGCCGACCGGACCGTACGTAACGGAGCGCGAGGAGTCGTCCACGACGGTGACCGCAAGCGGCGAAGCGAGCGTCGGAAGCACGGCCACGGAGGCCGCCCCGCCCGCGAGCAGGACCGAGTCCGGCACGGCCGCCCCTCCCGCCGTCACCGCTGGGCGGAGCACGTCGCCGCTTCGGCCGCCGAGCGCATTGCCGAACGAATCGTGGGCGGTGACGGAGAGCGCGATCCCGGTTCCCGCCGTGAGGGGACCCGAGGGACCCGAGACCGCGTAGTGATCGAGCGGGCCTGGCTCGAAGATCACCTGGGGCTGGGACGCGATCGCGACGCCCAGCGCCGCCGAGAGGACCGTGCCCGTGTCCGCCACGGTCGCGGTGGCGCGGTACTCGATCAGGCCGGACGCGTCGGTCGCCGAGGCGAGCGCTGCGACCGAAGCGGCAGCGCCCGTGACCTCCACCGAAATCGAATCGGACGGGACGCCCGCAAGCGGCTGGCCCTGACCGTCTCGGAGCGTGACGGCAATCGTGCTTCCGGCCGGTCCCACCACGGCCGGAGAGGTCGCCGTGACGAGCGTCTGGGTGGCGCTCACGCGGCTCAGGAGCAGGATCGAGGTCGCTCCCGAAGCGCTCCCCCGCTCCGAGACGACCGTCACGCTCCCCAAGCCGCGGAGCGTCCCCGCGCGGACCGCGCCGCGCAGCGCTCCCGCCGAATCCGCGAGGAGCTGCGCTCCCGGAGCCGCGGGGTCCTCGTCCGTGACCGGCGCGAGGAGCGCTCCGCCGAGCGTGAAGCGCTCGCCTTGCGCCACGGCGTTTCCGTAGGCGTCGCGCACGACGCTCGAGACGACGATCGAGGAATCCACTCCGTTCGAGGTGAGCGTGTCGGGGCTTGCGGTGAGCGCGATCGCCCCGGAGGGCGCGGCCGGCGTGACGATCGCCCGGGCGCTCGCCGAGCCGAGGAAGGGCGAGAGCCCGTTCGCGTCGATGGCGCGGATCCGCCCGGGCGTCCCCGTGGCCTGCGTATCCCGGAAGCGGACCCGGGTCGAATCCTCTCCGGCGCCGATCGTGACCTCGAAGATGCCCGCGCCGGAGAGATCCTCGAACGTTCCGGCGGGCCGGTCCGTCCACAACGTGAGCACTTCGGGAGAAGAGAGCGGCGAGCGGTTTCCGTACACGTCGAAGACCCGGACCGACACGGTGTCGGCCGATCCGGCCGTGATCCGGAGCGTGTCGGGGCTCAAGGTCATGTGGTCCGGGGCGGCGGGCGAGACCACGACCCGGCTCCGCGCGGAGACGAATCCGGAGTCGGAATCGGCCGCGGCGAAGTAGAAGGCGCCGGCGCGGCGCGGCGTGAGCGTGCCGGAATACGCACCGGCCGAGAGGGTCGCTCCCGAGGCGACGAGATCGGGATCGGCGGCGGCGGAACCGACCGAGTCGGCGTACGCTGCGAACGTGATCGCCGCGTTCGAGCCGGGGCCGCTCGTGATCGTGTTCCCGTCCGCGTCGGTGGCCGAGGCCGTGACGGCGAACGGGGAGCCCGCGACCGCGGAAGAGGCGGCGGTGAACGCGATGCGGCCGTAGGCCCCCCGCGCGACGGTGATGACCCCCGTCGAGTCGGACCACGCGCCGCTGTCGCCGACGGCGTATCCCGTCCCCGGGGTCGTGAGCGCGAGCACGGTGCCCGTTCCGGAGGCGGGAATCGGCGCCCCGATCCCGCCCGTGAGGCTCCACGTCCCCTCCACGAATCGCGCCGAGTTCCCGTAGCTGTCGTAGCCACGCAGGTAGAGGTGCGTCGTGTCATCGTCGGTCGTGCGCGAGAGATCGCCGACCGCGGTGATCGTCGCATCCACCACGCGGACGGACGCGACGGGACCCGGGATTACGGAGAGGGTTGGCGAAGAGGCGATCGGCGCGGGCGATCCGGAGCCTTGTGGGTCGCTCCGGACCTCGTACACGGCGGTGGCGGGGGCGGTCGTCTGGGCGCGGGCCGAGGCGGGCCCGCCCCCTACGCCGTAGAGGACGCTGATCGCGTCCCCGACGAGGAAGCGATGGCTCGAGTCCGTCACCGAGTCGGCGCCGCCCAGATGGACGCGGATCGTCTGGCCGCTGATCGTGAGCGAGTCGACCCGGTTCACATCGGTCCAGTTCACGTACCCCGCCGAGGTGGAGTTCGTTTTCTGCGGCGGGGTCCATCCCGAGGGGATCACGACCTCGATCAGGCCACCCGAGATCGGGAAATCCTCGGAGGCGACGTACTGGACCGTCCAGATGCCGTAGGAGCCGGCCGGAACCGCGCTCGTCGGAACAATGATCGCCGACCCCGATCCCGGGCCGGCGCCGGCGGGAGCCGCGGCGAGAGCGACGAGCATCGCGGCGAGCACGCGAGACAGCGCGCGCGCACGGGCGCGCGTAGGAAACGCCTGCGCGCGATCGGCGCGACGCCTGATTTGCTCGGGCATGGGCCTCGAATCGGTGGGTGGTCTGCGCCCTTTGCTTGAACTACAGGGACTTAGCGCACCGACGGACCGCAAGAGCCATGCCACGGCGTGGCACGCGAAGATGGACGGCAGCGGGCCTAACGGTTTGGGAGGCCGGTCGTTGCAACTGCATCGGAGATCGCGGGATCGGGTCTGCCCGCGGCACAGTCGCGGATCGTGCAGCATGCAACGCGGGATCGAAACTGCCCGGCCCAACCGGCGCGAACTGAGCCGGCGGCCGAGAGTGGGCCGAACCCAATCAGCTCCGCGGCCAGCGGACGTCGCCGACGATCTTGGAGGGACGCTCCGCTTCCTCGAGGGGCTCCGGCTTCGCGTTCCGGTTCGCGAGCCCGATGGAGACGACCTGGATGATGGTCGCGAGACCCATCACGCCGAGACCCACGTCGAACACTTCCTTCAGCCGGTGGCGGGTCGCCTCGCTCCACGAGGATAGGCCGAGGAGCAGAAACCCCAGGAGCACGCTCGTGAGCACGCCGGCCAGCTTCCCGAAGAGCGTGGGCTGGATCCGCACGGGTCCGTAGAAGAGGTACAGGTAGACCGTCCCGCCGACGAGCAGCGCGTAGCGCGCCAGCATGAGGCCGGTGACCCACCACGGCACGACGCCCGATTGCGCGAGCACGATGAACACCGACGCGTTGAACGCGACGTCGGTGAGGGGATCGAGGAGCGCGCCGACTCGCGTCTCGACGTGGAGGGCGCGCGCAAGCACCCCGTCGAGGATGTCCGTGAACGCGCTCGCGGCGAAGAGCCACACGACGGCGGTCCAGCGCTGCTCGTGGATCAGGAGCACGATCGCCGGGATGGAGACGAATCGCAGCATCGTGATCGCGATCGGAATCGGCATGCGGATCACCCGCTGTCCGTCGCGGTAGCCCAGTAGGAGCCCCACGTGGGTGAGTACCCAGAAGGACGCGAACAGAAGCAGGAGGCTCGAGGAGACGAGGTAGCTCACGCCCACGCGTCGATCGACCTGGGAGGAGAGCACGAGGGCGGCAATGAACTGGAGCACGAAGAGAACGAGGGCCGTCGCGGCGATGGGGCGGACCAGCTCCGGATGCTCCGGAAGGCCCCGTGAGACGCGCGCGAGGCTCACGCGGACGAATTGCGCGATGGCGTGGAAGGAATACCCGTCCTGCCGCAGCTCTCGGAGGAGATCTCCCGGCGGGACCGGCATGGCTACGGGATCTCGATCGCGGCCTCGGCCATGAGACGCTCGATCCCGTACGGATCCTCGGGCAGGCCGTACGCGGCGATCGTCTCCGGACGGGCGCGCCGGTGGAGAAGCTGGGCCGCGACCCGGAACGGGCCCTTCGCGTCCCCTACGGGAACGATGAAGCGGGTCTGGGAGCTCGCGCCGGCGGCCACGCGGGTGTCGGAGAGAATCTTGACCGCGGTCCAGGTGTCGGCGGGGTAGGCGCCCAGCTCGTTCGCGAGGAGAAGGCCGAACACCGAGTGATCCCAATCCTGGAACGGGTCGTTTTCCCAGACGATGCGTCCATCGACGTCGGTCACGCGGATCCGGATCAAGACGACGTGCTGATCGTTTCCCGTCGGGATGCTGTGTCCCGCGCCCACGTTCGACACTTGGGCGACCACCCGCAGCGTGTCGGGGCTCCTCGCTCCCGAACGGAGCGTCAGCGTGGCCGCCCCCTGAAGCTCTCGGTTCCGGTCGGGGCCCGCGAACGAGTGGTCCGCCACGCGGGGCCGCGCGGGACCCATCGAGGAGTTCCGTCCCGGCCCGCCCGGCATATGGCACTTCTGGCAGGTGATCCCCTGCTTCGCATACTTCGAGCGCTTCCACTCTCCGAACGTATCGCTGATCGGCACGCCGTTCTGGTTCGAGTATCGGTGGCACCCGCCGCAATAGTCCGATTTCGTGATGAAGTCGCTGTATGCGGAGCCGTGGTCCTTCACCTGCACGGGCAGGCGGATCGTTCCGTGGTAATAGCGCAGGTCGAGCGTGAACGGCGGGATCGCGTCCTCCGGCCCGGGGCCCGAGACCGTGTGGCAATAGACGCAGGTCACGCCCTCGGCGCTCACGTCGCGCAGCTTCTCGAAATCATTCGAGACGAAGGGAATCGTCTCGTGGCATGGCGCGCATTTCACCATCGTGGCCCCGCGCGTCGCCCGAAGCGACGTGAAGTACATCTGCCCGAAGAGGAGGTTCTTCCTCTGGTCGGCCCCGGCGTGCGCCGATGCGCTCCACTGGGTGGTGATGTCCACGTGGCAGGAGCGGCAGGTTAAGGCGGACTGAGGATTGACGTCCGTGTGGAGGAGCGGGGGCGGCGTGTAGCCCGACGCCGCGTCGGCGACTGCGAGGAGCGCTACCAGGCTGGCCATCGCGGCGAGTCGGGTCCGGGTCAAGGTCCGACGATGGTACCGCGGCGTCGGAAGCGTGGTCAAGGACGCTCGGGACGCTCGGGATCCCGGGGCACGCGGTCCCCGGCGCGCGTGCCGCGCGCGGGGGCCGGTGCGCGCCGGAGCGGACCGCCGCGCAGGTAGTCAGCGCCTATCGTCCCGATGATCTTCGCGCCGGCCCGGAGCGAGCCCAGCACCGTCCCCGAGATCTTCGACCGTCCCACGCGCCTCCGATACCGGACCGGGACCTCGTCGTGGCGGAGCCCGTGCCGTGCGGCCTTGACCTGCATCTCCACGGTCCATCCGAAATCGCGGTCCTTCATCCCGAGACGCTTAAGCGCATCGAAGCGGATGGCCCGAAACGGGCCCAGGTCCGTGTACCGCACGCGGTAGAGCACGCGGAGGAGCCGGGTCGCGAGCCAGTTACCGAACCGGGCGTGCGGCGTCATAGCACCCCGCTCCCGCCGCCCCGTGACGCGCGAGCCGATCACGAGGTCCGCCCGCCCCTCGAGGATGGGCCGGATCAGCTCGGGAGCCTCGGAGGGGTCGTCGCTCAGATCCGCGTCCAGGAAGAGCACGACGTCGGGGGGGTCGGCGTCGAGCGCCTCGATCCCCTTCAGGCAGGCGGCGCCGTATCCGCGGCGCGGCTCGCGCACGACAGTCGCGCCGTGCGCGCTCGCCACGTCGGCCGTCGCGTCGGCGGAGCCGTTGTCCACGACGACGACCCGGCGCAGGAGGCCGCGGGGCAGCGCGTCGAGCACGAGCCCGACGGAGGAGGCTTCGTCGAGCGCCGGGATGATCGCGTCGATCCGGGCGGGCGGGCTCACGCCCGCTTCAGCGCGGCCCGGGCCGCGGCGAGGCGGGCCAGGGGAACGCGGAAGGGGCTGCACGATACGTAATCGAGCCCCACCTCCACGAAGAGCGCGATCGACGTCGGGTCGCCGCCCTGCTCGCCGCAGACGCCCACCAAGAGCCCCGGCTTACCCTTCCGTCCCGCGAACGTGGCGCGCCG
>JACQPZ010000169.1 GCA_016207265.1 Candidatus Latescibacterota bacterium
AGGCCTGGTGGTGCGAGCGTCCGATCCGCCCGCGGAGCTGGTAGATCTGTGCGACGCCCAGCGTATCGGCCCGATTCAAGAGCATCGTGTTCACGGTGGGGATATCGAGCCCCGATTCGATGATGAGGGTCGAGACGAGAACGTCGGTGCGCCTCTCGAGGAAATCGAGCATCACGCGCTCCAGCGCTTCGTCGCGCATCTGTCCGTGGGCGACGCCGTACCGGAGCTGCGGGACGATGCTTTGAAGGTAGTGCGCCATCCGGTCGATCGATTCCACGCGGTTATGGACGAAAAAGGACTGTCCGCCGCGGTCCGCCTCGCGCAAGAGGGCGTCCCGGATGAGGTCCTTGTTGACCTCCACGATCTCCGTCTTGATCGGGTAGCGGCCGCGCGGCGGCGTGTTCATGATCGACATGTCGCGCGCGCCGAGGAGGCTCATGTGGAGGGTCCGGGGGATGGGCGTCGCGGTGAGGGTGAGCACGTCGACGTTCTCGACCAGCGTGCGGATCCGTTCCTTCTGCGCCACGCCGAACCGCTGCTCTTCGTCGATCACGGCGAGCCCGAGGTTCTTGAAGCGGACGTCCTTGCTGAGGAGCCGGTGCGTTCCGATCACGATGTCCAGATCCCCGCGCGCGGTCTTCTCGACGATCTCCCTCTGCTCGCGCGCGGACCGGAAGCGGCTCAGCATTTCGATTCGGACCGGGAAATCGGCCAGCCGGTCGGTGAAGGTGACGAAGTGCTGCTGCGCGAGCACCGTCGTCGGAACGAGCACCGCGACCTGGGTGCCGTCCTGCACGGCCTTGAACGCGGCTCGGATCGCGACCTCCGTCTTTCCGTAGCCCACGTCCCCGCACACGAGCCGATCCATCGCGCGCGGGGACTCCATGTCGGTCTTCACCTCCTCCACGGCCCGCAGCTGGTCGGGCGTCTCCTCGTAGGGGAAGGACGACTCCAGCTCGCGCTGCCACGGCGTGTCGGAGGAGAACGCGCGCCCGCCGCGGGCCTTCCGGATCGCGTAGTTTCGGAGCAGCTCCTCCGCCATTTCGCGAATGGCCCGGCGGGCTTTCGCCTGGGTGCGCTGCCACGCCGTTCCGCCGAGACGGGAGATGAGGGGCGAGCGGCCCTCCCCGGCGGAGTAGCGCTGCACCATGCCGAGCTGGTCGATCGGGACGAACAGGCGATCCCCCTGCGCGTAGTCGATCTGGATGCATTCGGTCTCCTGTCCGTCGAGCGCGATCCGCTTGAGACCCCGGTAGATCCCGATCCCGTGGTCCAGGTGGACGACGAACTGCCCGGGCTCGAGCGTCATGAGGTCGCGGATCGACGCCCGCGACGGCCTCGCCCGGCGTCCGAGCCGGCGGCGGTAGCGCGCGAAGATCTCGTGATCGGTGAAGACCGCGAGCCTGGCCTGGGGAAGGATGAACCCGCCCGTGATCGAGCCGACGTCCACCGACACGACCCCTTCTCCCAGGATCTCCTCCAGACGGTCCGCCTGGCCGCGGTTGTCGCACACGATCAGGCGCTCGTAGCCGATCTCGGCGAGCCGGCGAAGCTCCCCGCGGAGAAGATCGAGCTTGCGTCCGAACGAGGGCTGAGGTCGCGCGTCGAGCGCGATCGCCCGGTCGCGATCTCCCGGACGGACGGCGAGGGAGGCCTCGACGCGCGGGAATTCCCGCAAGCGCGCCAGGGCGGGATCCGGAGCCTCGAAGAGCCGGCCGCGTTCGGGAAGATGCGCGGTCTTCCTGCGCGCGTCGGGCTCGAGCCGCTCCGCTTCGCGCTCGGCGCTCTCGATCTCCCGCTCGATCGCGTCCGGCTCGTCGATCCAGAGCGTCGTGTCCCGAGGGAGGTAGTCGAGAATCGGCCCGAGCGGGATGCCGAGGAGCGGCGCGAGCCACTCGAATCCTTCGAAGTAGACGCCCTCGCGCACGAGGTCGCGGATGCGGCTCCCTTCGAGGTCGCATGGAAAGGCCGTCCCTTCGAGCGGGGCGAGGCGGCGCTCGAGGTCTTCCTCGAAGACGATCTCCCGAGCCGGCGCGATCCGCGTTTCTGAGACGGGACCCAGCGAGCGCTGGGTGGAGACGTCGAAGGTACGAACGGACGCGACCGCGTCCCCGTCGAACTCGATCCGAACGGGATGCTGCATCCCGGGACCGAACACATCCAGGAGGCCGCCCCGGCGGCTCATCTCCCCCATCTCGGCCACTTCGGCGACCGGGCGGTAGCCCCCGAGGACGAGCCGCCGCGCCAGGATCTCGGGCGGGATCTCGAACGACGGCCCGATCCTCACGGCGCGCGACCGGACCGCTTCGGGCTTCGGCGCGAGGCGGTACAGGGAGAGGGCCGGAATCACGACGACGGGGGGATCCGGATCTCCCAGACGGAGCATCGCCGTGATCCGGTCGTCGCGGACCGGCCCCGTCGCGACCTGGGCGCTCCACGGCACGACGTCGTGGGGCGGCAGGAAGACGACCCGGTCCGGCCCCATCAGGAAGTCGAGATCGTCGCGCCACGCGTAGGCGCGATCCAGATCCGGCGCGACCACCGCGAAGTGCCGCCCGGTGGAGCGCGCCAGGAGGGCGACGAAGAGGGCTCCCACGCTCCCCGCCACGCCGCGCAGGGGCGTGGCGCCGCGCCGGAGGTCCGGCTCCGCAAGGCGGGCTTCGACCGCGGAGAGCGCGGGGTGCCGTTCCGTCGCGCGAAGGAGCTGCTCGGCGAGCGATCCGATCGAGGCCGCGATCACGTCCGGGCCATGCGGACGCTTCCGAGCATCAGCTCCGCGCCCAGAAGGACCGCGCCGGCGACAAGAAACGGGAGCCAGAGCTCGCGACCCTGCCGCGTCTCGCGAAGATGAGTCCTGAGCGACGAGAGCGTGGAGAGGACGCGCGGACGGACCGGGCCTCCCGAGGCGAGCGAATCGGCCGGAATCGGGGCGAGATCGCTCTCGATGGGATCGGGATTCACGGCCACGGTGGCCGCCGCGCGGCCGCCCACCTCGAACGTGAAAAACCCCGGCGCGGTGGCCGGCGCGTCCGCAATCGCGCGGAACCCCGATCCCTCGGACACGACGGTGGCCTGCGACCGGTAGGAGTCGGGCCCGCGCACCGTGACGCTGCCGGAGGGCGCCGACTCGAGCCGCGCGGTCGGCGGGCGCCCGACGGTCGGACGGTCCCGCTCCGCCGCCGATGCCCCGCGGGCGGCGTGGTCCAGCATGCCGCGAACCAGGGGAACGAACGCGCCCGAGTACGGAACGTCCCCCCATTCGTCGGACAGCGATCCGAGAAAGACCGAAACCCG
>JACQPZ010000164.1 GCA_016207265.1 Candidatus Latescibacterota bacterium
GCGTCGCGCGCGGGCTCCGGGGCAAGGCGGCGGTATCGCGCCGCAAGCGCCTCCTCGCCTCCGCCCCCGACGAGGACGGTGTGCGCGCGCCATCGATCCTCGGCGAGTCTCGCGAACTCGGCGAATCGATCGACCGGCCACATCTTGGCTGGGGCACCGGCCCCGAGGTGCAAGGCGAAAAGAGGACGGGGGGCGCCGGCGAGCCACTCCTCGACGATCCGTACATCCTCATCGGACGGGAAGATTTCGGGGACAGGATCGGCGGACGATGCGCCGAGCGCCGCGGCAAGCGTCGCGTGCTGCTCCACCGTGTGGGCTCCCCAAGGAAAGGCCACGCACGTCGTGTGCAGGAACCCGCCTCCGTAGATGCCGTAACCGAGCCGATGCGGGATCCGGGCCAGCGCCGCGGCAAGGTTCTCCTGCGCGAACGACTTGAAATTCACCACGGCGTCGTAGCGTCCGCGGCGAAGCATCCCGATCAGCCTGCGAAACTCGCCCGCGACGAGATACGGGCTCCCCCGATCCCGGTCCCACCAGGACGCGGCGTGGACGAGAATCTCGTCGAGCCGCGGATTGTTCGCGACCACGGATGCGCTCCACGGCCCGACGAGCATGGCGAGATGCGCATGAGGGAACGCGGCGCGGATCGAGGCCGCGGCGGGCGTGGTCAGGAGCACGTCCCCGAAGTGGGCGAGGTTGACGAGGAGGATCCGCTCCGGCGCCCGACGCGGCCTCGGGTCGCGCTTTCTCCCCGCGAGCAGGCCTCCGGCCGCGTCCACCGCCATGAAGAGCCGCGTGAGGCCCGGCTTGACGAAGCCGTACCGGCGTCCGGTCTCCGAGCCGGCGCTCACCGCTGCGCCGTCCCGCGCAGGCCCAGCGCCTGGGGGATCGTTCGCGCGAACATGCGCGCCTCGAGTCGCGCGCGGGAATCGCCCCGCACGCCCCGCCACGCGAGCCAGATCGCCCGCGTGCAGAGCTTGAACACGAGGAGCGAGCGGAGCACGGGGATCGGAAACCTCAGTCCGTGCTTTCGGACGAACCGTTCGAGCCCCGCGCCTCCGTCCAGCAGCGAGTCGGGCGCCGCAAGGACGCTCGCTCCGCGGTGGTGGAGCACCCGGGGCCCCGGCAGATAGACGACCGACCAGCCGGCGCGGGCGAAGCGGTAGCACCAGTCGACGTCCTCGAAGTACATGAAGAAGCGCTCGTCGAAGAGTCCGACCTCGCGCGCGGCTTCCGCCCGGACGAGGCACGCGCACCCGGAGAGCCATCCGACCCGGGTCGGACCGGAGACGCGTCCACGGAGCGTCGTGCCGCGCGCCCCCAGCCGGAAGAGGAGCAGCGTCTCCACCAGCTCGCGGCCGAGGGTCGGGGTGAACCCCGCGCTCCGCTCGAGACCGCCTCCCGGGCGCTCCACCTCGGGACCCACTGCGGCGACGCGGGGTTCTGCATCGAGGAAGGCGACGAGAGCCTCAAGCGCCCCGCCGCGCACCTCGGTGTCGGGATTGAGCACGAACCAATACGGCGCCCGCGAGACCGCGAACCCTTGATTGTTGGCGCGCGCGAATCCCTGATTCTCGCGGTTCACGATCCACCGCACGGATGGCCAGCGCGCCTTCAAGGATTCGACGGTGCCGTCGGTGGAGGCGTTGTCCACCACGACCACCTCGCAGTCCACTCCGGCGTGGGCCGCCAGGGACGCGAGGCAGCGATCGAGGTAACCCTTGCAATTGTAGGAAACAACGATGACCGAGACCCGCGGGGCTTCCGGTCCCGCGGATCGGTGATGCGGGTCACAAAAACCAGCCGGTTCGCCGTAGGAAATCAAGACCGTGCCCCCATGAACTCGATTCTCACGCGAGGAGGAGGGCGCTGGCAAGTGCGGCCCGGGTGTGGCATGATTGACTAGTTGAGCGACCCGACGATCCCCCCTCCTTACCCGTCGGCAGCCGGCTTGCTGTTGCCGCTCTGAGCGCAATGGCTTGCGGCGGCGGCGATCCCCGGCGCTTTACGGCCTCGAGCGATGAGGCCTCCGTCGTATCCAGATCCGAACGAAACGAGAGGGACCGATGCTCCTGAACGGGAATGGCAGCGCGAACGGCAACGGCGGCGCGAACGGCAACGGGAACGGAGGCAACGGCCACGAGGACGGGCGCCGCGTGACGTTCGGCCGCGCCGGTCGGATCCTCATCACGGGAGGCGCCGGGTTCATCGGCAGCCACCTCGCCGAGCGCCTGCTGGCGATGGGCTCGACCGTCACGGCGGTGGACGATCTCTCGACGGGTCGGTTCGAGAACATCGCGCATCTTGCCGAGCGGCCGGAATTCCGGTTCGTGCACGAAACGGTCATGAACGAGAGCGTGATGGATCGTCTCGTCTGCGAGTCCGACATGATCTACCACCTCGCGGCCGCGGTCGGCGTCAACCTCATCATCAAGAGTCCGGTCCAGACGATCGAAACGAACGTCCTCGGCACCGAGGCGGTGCTGCGGCTGGCGCGCCGGTATCGCCGGAAGGTCCTGATCGCCTCGACCTCCGAGGTTTACGGGAAAAGCGACAACCATCCCTACCAGGAGGACGACGACCGAGTCCTCGGACCGACCGCGCGGAGCCGCTGGGCCTACGCGGAGTCCAAGGCGCTCGATGAGTTTCTCGCCCTCGCGTATCACAAAGAGTACCGCGTTCCGGTCGTGATCGCCCGGCTCTTCAACACGGTGGGCCCGCGGCAGACGGGAGCCTATGGGATGGTGATCCCGCGACTCGTGAAACAGGCGGTTGCGGGCGAGCCTCTCACGGTCTACGCCGACGGCCGGCAGTCGCGCTGCTTCTGCGACGTCCGCGACGTGGTGCGCGCCCTGACGGGTCTGGCCGAGTCGGCGGACGCGGAGGGGGAGATCCTCAACGTGGGGAGCGAGCAGGAAATCACGATCCTCGAGCTGGCGCGACGCATCATCGGTCTCGCGGAGAGCGGATCGAGGATCGAGTTCGTGCCCTATCAGACGGCCTACGACTCCGACTTCGAGGACATGCGCCGTCGCGTGCCGAACACGGGGAAGATCCGCCGCACGCTCGGCTGGGCGCCGCGCATTTCCCTCGACGATACGCTCCGCGAGGTGATCGCCGAATTCACGGCGAAGGCCGCCGGCGCGCCGGCCGCCGGCGCCAGGAAGATCGCCGCCGCGCGGGTCATCCCCGCGTAGGCGCAGGCGCTCCCGACCGGCTCTCGCGGTACCAGCCGACCGTCCGCTTCAGCCCTTCATCCAGCGGCGTCGTGGCCGACCAGCCGAGGAGCCGGTTCGCCCGCGTCACGTCGAGCGACCGCCTGGGCTGCCCGTCGGGCTTCGTGGGATCCCAGACGAGCTTCCCCGTGAATCCGCAAAGCTCCGCGACTTTCCCCGCCAGATCGCGGATCGAGATCTCGGTGCCCGATCCGATGTTTACGGGCTCGCTTCCCGACAGCCGCTCGGCGGCGCGCACGATGGCGCCCGCGGCGTCCTCGACGTACAGGAATTCCCGCGTGGCCTTCCCGGTTCCCCAGACCACGAGGCTCGGCTCCCGCGCCTCCGCGGCGGCGGCGCATTTTCGAATGAGGGCCGGGATCACATGCGAGGACTCCGGATCGAAGTTGTCCCCGGGACCGTAAAGATTCACGAGGAGCACGTTCACCGCGTCGAATCCATACTCACGGCGGTAGGCGTCCGACTGGACGAGTAGCATCTTCTTGGCAAGTCCGTACGGCGCGTTCGTCTCCTCCGGATAGCCGGCCCAGAGATCCTCCTCGCGGAAGGGAACCGGCGTGAACTTGGGGTAGGAGCAGATCGTGCCGACGCTCAGGAACCGGCGTACGCCGGCGAGGCGCGCATGCTCCATGAGCAGCGCCCCCATCATGAGGTTCTTGAAGAAGAAACTACCCGGGTGGCGGCGGTTCGCGCCGATGCCTCCGACGACGGCGGCCAGATGGATGATCACCTCGGGCTTCAAGTCGGCAAGCATCCGCTCGACATCGCGCGCGCGGGTCAGGTCGTATTGCGTGGAGCGGAACGTCGCGACGTTCCCGTACCCGTGGGATCCGAAGGCCGCGACGAGGTGGCGGCCCAGGAAGCCGTCGCCGCCGGTAACGACGATGGGGGTCTCGGAACGGATGAACTGGGCTGTGGCGGTCATGATCTGGTGAGCCAGTCTCAGCGAGCGGGATCGTGAAGTCAAGGCGGAGCGCACGTGGAGCGCACGGGCTGGACGCCGGCCCGGGTCGGTTCGCCCGGCGGCGAAACCGGCATGCTAGGATCGCGCGGGCCCCGGGGAGGACGCGGTGAGAATTGGAATGGACGCGCGGAAGCTTCGCGACGGCGGCATCGGTACCTACATCCGGAATCTCATGTCGTCGCTCCTCGCGACGCCGGAGGGCCACCGATACATCCTCTTTCTGCTCCGGGAGGATTTCGGATCGATCGGCCGCCCCGGGTCGCCCCTCGAGGAGGTCGAAGTCTCCGCCGGGAAGTACACGCTGGCGGAGCATTGGCATCTCGCGCGGGCCGCGGACCGCGCGCGCGTCGATCTCTTCCACGCTCCGCATTACACGCTTCCGCTTCCGCTCCGATGCTCGGCGGTCGTCACCGTGCACGACCTGATCCACATTCGCTTCCCCCGCTTCTTTCCGGCGGGAGCCTCGCTCTACGCGCGCACGGTAGCCGGCGCGGCGGTGCGGAAGGCGAAGCTCGTGCTCGTGGATTCGAGCCACGTCCGCGACGACGTCATGGAGCTGCTCGGCGTCCCACGGGACCGCATCCGCGTCATACCGCTCGGCGTCTCGTCCGCGCTCCGCCGCCGGAACGCCGCCGAGGTCGATCGGTTCCGCGCGGGACGGGGCCTTCCGTCCGGGTATCTCCTCTACGTCGGGGCCCGAAAGGAGCACAAGAACCTCTCGCTCCTGATCGACGCCCTCGGGCGAATCCCCGCTGGATCGAGGCCCCCGCTCGTGATCTCGGGTCCCGAATGGGCCCCGAGCCACCGATTGGCCCGGCGCGCGCTCGCCGCGTCCGTGTCC
>JACQPZ010000166.1 GCA_016207265.1 Candidatus Latescibacterota bacterium
CCCTGATCCTGGTCGGGCTTCAGGTCGCGCAGATCTTGGTCGCCCCGATCCCTGGAGTATTCGTGCCGATTCTGGCCGGGGTTCTCTATGGTCCGATCGTAGGCCCCCTTCTCGCCTCCACGGGCACGGTGGTCGGCTCCGCGGCTGCGTACACGATCGGATGGCGCGCGGGGAGGCCGCTTCTGGAACGGTGGGTGGGCCGGGACCGGCTCGAGCGAGCCCATGCGCTGCTCGGAGGAAAGCGCTGGCTCGCGCTCATTCCCCTGTTCCTGGTTCCGCTCTCACCGTCCGACGCGCTTTGCTTCGTGGCGGGGATCGTCCGGCTCGAGAAGGGGCATTTCCTGCTGGCGGTGCTCCTGGGCCGCCTTCCCAAGGACTGCGCCCTCGCTCTCGCCGGCTCGGGATTGATCCGGCTGGGAGGCTGGCTTTCGCCCGGCTGAACCCGGCGCCCGCCTACGGGTGCCGGCCCTTCCGGACGATCTTGATGGGCGATCCCGCCGAAACACTCGCGGTCACACGCTGATTGTTCAGGATCGCCGTGTCCTCGAGGGAGAGGGCCTGGCCGCCGAGCCCGCCGACCAAGGATCCGAAATCGGCGCTCCGCTCCGCTGCCACGACGCGCACGCGATCCGAGGTCACCTGGAGCATCGTCGTATCCCGGAGCGCCGCGATGCTCCGGATCGCGACGCGGACCTGCTCCGCTGCCCGGTCGGAGGACGAACGCGTGGTCCCCAGCACTTGCAGGAACTGGCCGGGCCGGTACCGGACGAAGCCGGCGATGAGCTCCTGCCTCCCGCTCTCGGTGCGGACGAGAATCGACCCGATCCACGCCGGATAGTCGCGGAAGCTCTCGGCCCTGCCTGCGGCGTCGAGGATCTTCTGCTCGTCGAGCAACGAGCGCACGAACCCCTCGGGAGTCGCGGTGGAGTCCTTCGAGAATTGAAGGCTCAATTCCATCGCGGCGCCCAGCGCCTCGCTCGACGCGGTGACCGCGCTGGGCTGGTTCGAGGTCTTCCAGCCGTCCGGGAAGATCATCTGGATCTCGAGATCCGGTTGATAGAAGCGATTGCCCACGAAGAAGCCGCCGCGCGGGTCGTCGCCGAAGACGAGCCCCTCGATCCGCTTCCGATAGGAAGGCGCTCCCACGACGGTGGACCGATCTTCCCGCTGGAGGGCCGCCTGCGCGAGCTGGGAGGTGCGGATCTCGCGGTCGCCGGGATCGGGATGGGTCGAGAGGAAGCCCGGCAGGCGGTCTCCCTGCCGCTCGGAGACCCGCTTCAACATCGCGTACGTCGCGGGGATTTCCCGCGGGTCGTAACCGGCCTTCGCGGCGTATCCCACGCCCAGCTCGTCCGCCTGGGTCTCGTTGTCGCGGCTGTATTTCAGGAAGAGGATCCCGAGCCCCTGCTGCGCGAGCCCGCTGTACGGCCGGAAGGCGTCCACGAACAGCGTTCCGACGAGCAGACCCAGCCCCGCGATCTGGGATCGCGTCATCTGCTGTGCGCTGTGGCGCGCCGTGACGTGGGCGATCTCGTGTCCCAGGACGCCGGCGAGCTGCGCTTCCGAATTCAGGTACGCGAGGATGCCGCGGGTGATGTAGATGTACCCGCCCGGGATCGCGAACGCGTTGACGACCGGCGAATCGAGCACGCGGAAATGCCACGCGAGATCGGGGAGATGGGACGCGCGGGCGAGTTTCTGGCCGATCGAGTCCACGTAGCGCTGCATGGTCGAGTCTCCGTACAGGCCGTACTCGGCGATGACGGCCGGGTCGGCTTCCCGGCCCATGTCGAGTTCTTTGGACTGCGACACGAACGAAATCTGGCGCTTGCCCGTGGCGGGATTCGTCGCGCATCCGCCCGATACCAGGGCCGCGGTGATGACGAACGCGGAGACCGCGAAGCTCGGCTTCGCGGTGCGCTTCCATGCGAACATGATCGGTTTCTCCGGGGGTCGAGTGGGTAACGGTGAAAACGGCTCGCGGATATGATACACACTTGACGCGTTCGCTCACATCCCACTTCCCGGACGCGGAGCCGACCCGAGGAGCGCATGGACCCCACTTCCGTCGATCAGGCTGAGCTCGCCGTCAACACGATCCGGTTTCTCTCCGCCGACGCGGTCGAACGGGCCAAGTCGGGACATCCGGGCGCCCCGATGGGCGCCGCCGACATGGCCTACGTGCTCTGGTCGCGGCATCTGAGATTCGATCCCGCCGATCCGCTCTGGCCGGACCGGGATCGGTTCGTGCTCTCGGCGGGCCACGCGTCCATGCTCCTCTACTCGCTCCTTCATCTCTTCGAGTTCGACCTGTCCATGGAGGAGCTGCTTCGGTTCCGCCGGTGGGGCTCGAGGACGCCCGGCCACCCGGAGCACGGCGAGACTCCGGGAGTCGAGGCGACGACGGGCCCGCTGGGGCAGGGGTTCGCGAACGGCGTCGGGATGGCGCTGGGCCAGCGGATGATGCAGGCGCGCCTTAAGCGCCACGCCGGCCTCCTCTCGCACCGGGTGTTCGGGATCGTGAGCGACGGCGATCTGATGGAGGGGATCGCCTCCGAGGCCGCGTCCCTGGCGGGGCACTGGGGCCTGGGCAATCTCGTCTACCTGTACGACGACAACCGGATCTCGATCGAGGGTCCGACCGGGCTCGCCTTTCGCGAAGACGTCGCCCGTAGGTTCCGCGCGTACGGCTGGCACGTGGAGGCGGTCGACGGGCACGACCGCGATCAGGTGGACGCGGCGCTCGTCCGCTCGATCGCGGAGAGCGAACGACCCTCGCTGATCCTCGCGCGCACCACGATCGCGAAGGGCGCGCCCTCGAAGCAGGGGACCGCGGGCGCGCACGGCGAGCCGCTCGGCCCGGAGGACCTGGCCCGTGCGAAGGCCGCGGCGGACTGGCCCGAGGCGGCGTTTC
>JACQPZ010000172.1 GCA_016207265.1 Candidatus Latescibacterota bacterium
CGAGTTCGAAGCCACGGTCGTGGACGTGACATCCCGCGACGGGGCGGACCATGTGGCCCTCGACCGGACGGCGTTCTATCCCGGAGGCGGAGGGCAGCCGCCGGACCGGGGCCGATTGGACGACGTGACCGTCGTGGACGTCGCCGAGCACGAGGGCCGCGTCTGGCACCGCGTCGGGCGACCGATCGAGCGCGGCGCGAGCGTGAAGGGCGCGATCGATTGGGCGCGGCGCTTCGACCACATGCAGCAGCACACGGGCCAGCATATTCTGTCGCAGGCCTTCATCGCCGTGCTCGGCGCCGAGACGCGATCGTTCCACCTCGGCGAGGAAGAGGTCTCGATCGACGTCGCCCACGAGGGTCCGGACGCTCCGCGTCTCCAGGCCGTCGAGGAGCGGGCCAATGAAGTCGTGTGGGACGATCCCGAGATCGTGATCCATGAAGTTCCCCGCGAAGGGGTCGGGCGGTTCCCGCTCCGAAAGGTTCCGACCGTCGAGGGGACGGTGAGGATCGTGGAAGTCGCGGGATTCGATTGGTCCGCGTGCGGCGGGACCCACGTGCGCCACGCGGGCCAGGTGGGGATCATCACCATCCTCTCGACCGAGCGATACAAGGGGGGTACCCGGGTTTCGTTCGTTTGCGGGGGGCGCGCCCTCAGACGGCAACGGGAGCGGGGGCGACTTCTGCGCGAAATCTGCCTCGAATTCACCGCGGGCGAGAGCGATCTCCCGCGGGCCGTCGCGCGTCTAAAGGAAGACCGCGAGCGCGCCGACCGCAGGCTCAAGTTGCTTCTGAACGAGGCGTTGCAACACGAGGCGAACAAACTGGTATCGGATGCGCCTAGGGGTCTGCATGGGCCCGTCGTGGCGAGACATTTTCCCGAGCGGGAGGCCTCTGAGGTGGGGCTTTTGGCGTCGTTCATCGCGGGCCTGGGCGGAATCGCCCTTCTCGCAGCGGGGGAAGAGACGCCGAGGGCGCACTTTTCGGCTCCAGCGGGTACAATGGCGATGGGAACGCTGCTCGGAAGGGTATGCCGCGAGTTCGGCGGCAAGGGGGGCGGCCGGCCGGAGTCGGCCCAGGGAGCGATCCCGCGACAATCCTTGACGGCGGCCCTTCAGGCCGCGGAGGCCGCCGCGCTCGCCGGGGCGCAGGAAGGGAAGCCCGCATGACATGGAGCACCGGTCGGTCGGGGGACGGAGGTCGGAGGGTAAGCCGCACGCTCCGAATCGCGCTCGCGTGCCTCGCCGCATGCTTCGCCCTTGCCGGACCCTCCGTGTCGGAAGCCCAGTACTTCGGCCAGAACAAGGTCCAGTACAAGTCCTTCCACTGGGAGGTGCTCAAGACCGAGCACTTCGACGTCTACTACTACCGCGGCGAGGAGACGGCGGTCCGCAACGCGGCGTTGATGGCGGAGCGCGGCTACCAGCGGCTGAGCCGCGTGCTCGATCACCAGATCCGGGCGAAGATTCCCCTGGTTCTCTACGCGTCGCACACGGACTTCGAGCAGACGAACATCACGCCCGAGCTGCTCGGCGTCGGCACGGGCGGCGTGACGGAGTTTCTCAAGCGCCGCGTCTTCCTCCCGTTCACGGGATCGTACGCCGAGCTGGACCACGTCCTGACCCACGAGCTGGTCCACGCGTTCCAGGTGGACGTTCTCTTCGGCGACCGTCAAAGCCTGGTCGCCAATCCGTTCGCCAGCACGCCGCCGATCTGGTTCATGGAGGGCATGGCCGAGTATCTCTCCATCGCCGAGATCGACAACAACACCAAGATGTGGCTGCGCGACGCTTCGCTCGAGGGATACCTGACCCCGCTGCGCGTTCTCGAGTACGTTGGGGACATTCGGGTCTACCGCTTCGGGCAATCCATCTTCCAGTTCATCGCCGACACGTACGGCGTCCAGAAGATCGGCGAGATCCTCAAGAAGACGCGCCGACTCGGGAGCCTGGACCGGGCTCTCGAGTCCGCGACCGGACTCACGGTGGACGTGCTCTCGAAGAAGTGGACCGAGGCGGTGCGGAAGGAGTACCTGCCGCAGATCGCGGACTTCGACAAGCCCGACGCGATCGCGGCCAAGCTCACGGACGCCGAGCGGGATCTCTCCAACTTCAACGTTGCGCCGTCGGTCTCGCCGAGCGGGACCCAAATGGTGTTCATCTCCGACCGGAGCATGTACAACGACGTGTATCTCGCGTCGGCCCTGGACGGGAAGATCTTCAAGAAGCTCGTCTCGGGCGAGCGCACCGGAAGCTTCGAGACGCTCCGCTTCTTCAACACCTCGATCGCGTGGTCTCCGGACGAGAAGCAGATCGCGCTGCCGGCCAAGATCGGCGGACAGGACGCGATCTATCTCATCGAGATCCCTTCCGGAAAAGTCGTCCGAAAGCTCAAGTTCGGCCTCGACGCGATCTACTCGCCGGCGTGGTCTCCCGACGGATCGAAGCTCGCCTTCGTGGGAATCAAGGCAGGGCACTCGCAGCTCTACCTCGCCGACGCCGACGGAACGAATCTCGAGGAAATCTTCGGGGGAATGTTCGCGGTGCGGGATCCCGCGTGGTCTCCGGACGGCACGCGGATCGCCTTCGCGACGGACCAGGGGCCCGACACGAATCTCGACCAGTTGATCTTTGGAAAACTCCGGATCGCGGTCCTGGACGTCGCGTCGCGGAAGGTGACCGTGCTCCCGAACCAGCGCGGAATGAACATCTCGCCGCACTGGGGACCGCAGGGGGAATCGATCGTCTTCGTGTCCGACCGGTCCGGGATTCCGAACATCTACCGCATGGATCTCGCGGGGGCGGGCGTTTCGCGACTGACCGACCTGCTCACCGGCGTTTCCGGAATCGTTCCCGAGAGCCCGTGCATCTCGCTTTCGCGCGACGGGAAGCGGCTCCTCGTCTCCGCGTTCACGAGGGGCGGGTGGGATATCTACTCGGTTCGGGACGTTCCCAAGTTCCTCTCCACGCCGCCCGTGATCGCGTCCCCCTCGGTGCCGGAGAACTGGACGGAGGGTGCGCCGCTTCTCGCGCAGGCGGGGGCGCAGGAGGGAGCCGCCGGGGGTGAATGGGGAAGGGGCCTCCCCCGTCCCGAGGCCAGCGCTCCGCCGGCGGGCGATCCTGCCGCGGAGGACAGCGTGCGCTCCGCGGCGGGAGGCGTCGAGGCGGAGGGCGGCGCGGGAAAGGCCGCGACCGGGAGCGCGAGGGCGGCCGTGGACACGACGCTCGCGCTCTACGTGCGTCAGGTCTATCGCGAGCCCCTCGTCGACAGCACGACCTTTCGCACGGTGCCCTACAAGGCGCGGTTCTCCCGCGATTACGTCACGGGCGGCGCGTTTTTCGCGTCCAACGTCGGCTTCGCGGGCTCGACCATCATGTCCTTCAGCGACGTGCTGGGGAACCACAACATCATCGCGGCGCTGAATCTCTTCGGGGACCTGTCCAATTCGGACATCTACCTCGCCTACTCGAATCTGTCGCACCGGACGAACTACACGATCGCCGCCTACCAGTACCGGCTCGACCTCCTCCTGCTTTCCTCGGGTGGGAGCGACGAGGTGGAGAGCCAGATCTACCGCGGCGGCGCCTTCCTCTTGTCGCGGCCCTTCAGCCGCTTCCGGCGGTTCGAGTACGGAGTCGAGGCGGCCGCCCTCGACAAGGCTGTGCTCCTCTACAACTACGAAGTCGGCACCGTCTCGCAGCAGACGCCCGACAAGACCTTTTTCTACGTCGCTCCCAACATCGGCCTCGTGGCGGACAATGCCCTCTACGGATCGACCGGGCCGATCAACGGCGGGCGGTCGAGCTACACCGCCTCGCACGCGCTGGGCGACCTCTCGTACACGACGCTCGTGATGGACTGGCGGCGCTACGCGAACATCCGGCACGCCTACTCGCTCGCCCAGCGGCTGATCGCGGCGACGAGCTTCGGCCGCGACCCCCGCGTCTTCCGCTTCGGGGGCGCGTTCACCTACCGCGGCGTGGATTACGGCGACCTCCGGGGCTCGACCGCGCTCCTCGGAAACCTCGAGTTCCGGTTCCCCCTCATCGAGCAGATCCGGTTGGGCTGGCCGGGGCGGATCTCGATCGGCGGGATCAACGGCGTGATGTTCCTCGACGCGGCGAGCGCATGGGACGAGGGCACGACGCCCCGCTTCTTCACGCGCGTCGGCGGCTTCCACGCGCGGGACCTCCTCTTGGCCTACGGGTTCGGGGCGCGCGTGAATCTGGGCTACTTCATCCTTCGCTACGATCTCGGCCGCCGGACGGACCTGCGCCACCCGGTCGGGTCGACGCAGCATTTCTTCACGTTCGGGGCTGATTTCTAGGCGACGTCCGACATGCCGCCACCCTGGGACGTAGCGGCATTCCGGGCGGTCCACCACGGGTTGCACCATCCCGCGTTGGACCCGGTCATGAAGGCGCTGACGGATCCGGGACCGTGGAAGTTCCCGCTCCTCACGCTGATCGCCGCCCTCATCCTCCTCCGCGGCCGCCGGGGCGCGATCGCCCTTGTCGCGCTGGTCCTCACGATCGCGATGTCGGACCAATTGAGCAGCCGCGTCCTGAAGCCGATCGTTCGACGGCCGCGGCCCTCGGTGGAGCTCAGCGACACGAGGCCGCTCTTCGGCGTGCGGGGCACCTACTCGCTCCCGTCGGTCCATGCGACGAACTTCTTCGCGGCCGCGCCTCTTTTGGGAACCGTGTTTCCGCAGGGCGCGGCCGCGTTCTACGGGCTCGCGGGCTTGGTCTCGCTCTCGCGCGTCTACGTCGGGGACCACTATCCGAGCGACGTCGTCGCCGGCGGGATTCTGGGCCTGCTGATCGGCTTCCTGGGAAGGAAAGCCTATTTCAGGGCGGAGCGGACGATCCTCCGTCGCCCGCGCGGCGCGCATCCGGAGCCCCGGAGCGTTCCAGGCGAAGCAGCGCCCAGTGGCGGCCCGTGACGCCGCGGTCACGGCGATGGGAGTAGAAATCGTCCGCCCGGCACGAGGTGCACTCGGGGGCCGCGTGGATCGCGTCGCCGGGGAGCCCGGCCTCGGTCAGGGCGCGGGCGATCGCGAGCGGGAGATCGAGGGCGACTCCTGCGGGGTGCGGCCTGAGGACTTCCCGGGGGAAGTCGCCCGCGACCTCGGGCCCGACCGGGTAGCAGCACGCGTGGATGCAGGGGCCGATCGCGGCGCGGAGGTCCGTGGCCTCGACACCGCGCTCGACGAGGAGACGCGCGGCCAATGCCGCGATCCGGTCTCGGGCGCCGCGCCAGCCGGAGTGGAGGAGCGCCCCGAACGCTCCGGTCCGCGCGACGATCGCTACGGGGGCGCAGTCGGCCGCCGAGACGGCAGCCCAGGGATCCTCAGGCTCGAGGAAGAATCCGTCGGCCCGGCAGGGAGCCTCGAAGGGTTTCACGATGCGGCTTCCGTGGACCTGATGAAGACGGGCGGGGCCCGCTCCGTCGATTCCGAGCGCGGTCAGGACGAGCGCACGATTTCGGAGCACCGACCCGCGATCGTCGCCGACTTCGAGGCCGAGGTTGAGGGACGCGTACGGACCCGAGCTGCCTCCGCCCCGCCGCAGGGTCATCCCGAACCACGCGTTCGCGGGGAAGAGCCCTTCGGGCGGCCGCCACATCGCGGGATCGCGGTCTTCGTGGGGCTCGCGCATGCTCCGCAGCGTGCCCGGTCCCGCCGCCGGACGCAAGCCGGATGCGCCGCGTTCCTCCTGGCCGCGGGGATCACGGCGCCCCTCGTCTCGGGTTGCGCCCGCGTGCCGGTCGCGGGCTCCGCGGCGGAGGCGCGGGCGCGGCTTCTCGCGCGCGGCGCGCCGGGCGGGATCTCCATGCGGGGCGTGGGTTCGGTCACGCTGCGGCGCCCGGGGGAGCGTCGCGCCGGGGCGCGGGCCCGGTGGGCGGCCGAAGGGGAGAGCGTCGCGGTGGCGGGCTATCTCGGCCCGGCCCGCGTGCTCGACGCGTCGCTACGGGGCGATTCGATCTACGTGGCCCTCCGCCACTACGGACTCGGCGTGCTCGGACCGCTTCGGCCCGACGAGGGGATCAGCGGACCGCTGCTGCGATTCGTGGCGACGCCGTGGGATTGGAGCGCGCCGTGGATCCGCGCGGCCCTCATGCGCGCGTCGGTGGAGCGGGCGGGCGAAGGTTGGATCTTCCGCGGCGGGCTTTCCCTCGACGATTCCCTGGCCGCGCCGGGAGGCGACCCGGCGCAGGGACGGCCGCCGGAGCGGTATCGATTCACGGTCGAGTTGACGTCGAAAGGCGCGCCCTCGCGCTGCACCCTCCGGCGCGAGGA
>JACQPZ010000174.1 GCA_016207265.1 Candidatus Latescibacterota bacterium
CTCCAGGAGGCGGTGGACGCCCTCTTCGACAACGGGCGGCGGAGCCGCGCGGTGCGCGGACAGGGGAACCGGCCGCTCAAGTCGCTTTCCGACATGCTGAAGGGGTAGCAGGGCCGCTTCCGCCTGAACCTCCTCGGGTAGCGCGTGGACTACTCGGGCCGCTCGGTCATCGTGGTCGGCCCCGAGCAGAGGCTCCATCAGTGCGGCATTCCGAAGAACATGGCGCTCGAGCTGTTCAAGCCGTTCATCATCCGGAAGCTCGAGGACAAGGGCTTCGTCCAGACCGTGAAGAGCGCGAAGCGGCTCGTCGAGCGCGAGCGCCCCGAGGTCTGGGACATCCTGGGCGACATCATCAAGGGACACCCGGTGCTCTTGAACCGCGCTCCGACGCTCCACCGGCTCGGCATCCAGGCGTTCGAGCCGGTCCTGGTCGAGGGAAAGGCGATCCGCATCCACCCGATGGTGTGCGGGGCGTTCAACGCGGACTTCGACGGCGATCAGATGGCGGTGCACGTTCCGCTGTCGTTCGAGGCGCAGATCGAGACGCGCCAGCTCATGCTCTCCACGAACAACATTCTCCTTCCTTCGAACGGGAAGCCGGTCGCGGCCCCCAGCCAGGACATCGTCCTCGGCTGTAACTACATGACGCGCATGCGGCCGCTCGGCGCGAAAAAGAAGGCGAAGCACTACTACGGCATGGAGGAGGTCCGCGCGGCCTACGACCACAAGCAGGCGGGGCTCCACGACCCCATCGTCCTCCACATGGACGGGCAGCGGTACCAGACGAGCGTGGGACGGGTGCTGTTCAACGAGATGCTCGTGCCGTGGGGAATCCCGTTCAAGAACACCGAGATGGACAAGAAGGCGCTGGAGGAGCTGGTCGGCGACTGCCACCGGACGCTGGGGAACAAGACGACGGCGTCCATCCTGGACACGATGAAGAACCTCGGGTTCCAGTACGCGACCCAGGCGGGGTTCACGGTGGGGATCGACGACATCATGATTCCGCCGGAGAAGGCCGCGATCATCGGGCGCGCCCAGAACGAGGTGGCGCACATCAACCGGCAATACCAGCAGAAGGTCATCACCGACGGCGAGCGCTACAACAAGGTGATCGACACCTGGACGCACGTGACCACCGAGGTGGAGGAGGCGACGTTCCAGGGTCTCTCGAAGGACCGCGACGGGTTCAACCCGATCTTCATGATGGCCCATTCGGGCTCCCGCGGCACGAAGGAGCAGATCCGCCAGCTCGCCGGGATGCGCGGCCTCATGGCGAAGCCGCAGAAGAAGATCACCGGCGGGCTCGGAGAGATCATCGAGTCGCCGGTCATCCACAATTTCAAGGAAGGCCTCACCGTCCTCGAGTACTTCGTCTCGACGCACGGGGCGCGGAAGGGTCTCGCGGACACGGCGCTCAAGACGGCGGACGCGGGATACCTCACGCGGCGGCTCGTGGACGTGGCGCAGGACGTCATCGTGAATATCGACGACTGCGGCACCGTGAGCGGGCTGGAGGTGGGGGCGCTCAAGGAGGGCGAGGAAGTGATCGAGCCGCTCGGCGACCGCGTCCTCGGACGCGTGGCGATCGAGGACGTCGTGGATCCGAACACGGGCGACGTCATCGTCCGTAGCGGCGAGGAGATCACCGAGTCGGCGGCGGCTGCGATCGAGGAGAGCGGGCGCATCGAGAAGGTCGCGATCCGCTCGGTGCTCAAGTGCGAGGCCCCCCGCGGGATCTGCGCGAAGTGCTACGGCCGGAATCTCGCGACCGGGCGCATGGTCGAGCTGGGAGAGGCGGTCGGCGTGATCGCGGCCCAGTCGATCGGCGAGCCGGGAACGCAGCTCACGCTGCGGACGTTCCACATCGGAGGGGTCGCGGGCCGCATCGTCGAGCAGTCCCGGATCAAGGCGAAGGTCACCGGGTCGGTCCGGTTCCGCGAGCTGGAGGTCGTCGAGCAGCAGAGCGGCCACCTCGTGGTGGTCGGCCACAAGGGGCAGATCGAGGTGCTCGACCAGGAGGGGAAGGTCCGTCACCGCTACTCGCCTCCGTACGGCGCCACGCTCGACGTGAAGGACGGCGCTCCGGTCACGGTGGGCGACGATCTCTTCGAGTGGGACACGTACAACACGCCGATTCTGACGGAGAAGTCGGGCGCCGTGCGGTTCGTGGACATCAAGGAGAAGGTGACCGTCCGCGACGAGGTGGACGAGAACACCGGGCTTCGCCTCATGGTGATCATCGACGACCGCGAGAAGGTGCTCCAGCCGCACATCGACATCCTGAAGGGCGAGCGGCGCGTGGCGAGCTATCCGCTCCCCACCGGCGCCCGGCTCCTCGTGCGCGACGGCCAGGACGTGACCGCGGGCGAGCCGCTCGTGAAGATCCGCCGCGAGATCTCGAAGACCCGCGACATCACCGGGGGCCTCCCCCGCGTGAGCGAGCTATTCGAAGGGCGGAAGCCCAAGGACGCCGCGACCGTCTCCGAGATCGACGGCCGCGTCGAGTTCGGCGGGGTGAGCCGAGGCATGAAGAAGCTTCTCGTGGTCGGCGACTCGGGGGACGCGCGCGAGTACCTGATTCCCCAGGGAAAGCACATGCACGTCCAGGAGAGCGACTACGTCCGGGCGGGCGATCGGCTCACGGAAGGCCCGGTCAACCCGCACGATATCTTGAAGATCAAGGGGATCCAGGCTGTGCAGGAATACCTGGTCAACGAAATCCAGGAGGTCTACCGCCTGCAGGGCGTGCGGATCGACGATAAGCACATCGAAGTCATTGTGCGCCAAATGCTTCAGAAAGTTCGGTGCGAGGACCCCGGGGACACGAACTTCCTCGAGGGAGAGCAGGTGGACAAGGCTCAGCTCAGGCTCGAGCAGCGCCGGGTGGAGGCCGAGGGGGGCCAGCCGGCCACCTATCAGCCGCTCCTGCTTGGGATTACGAAGGCCTCGCTCTCCACGCAGAGCTTCATCTCCTCGGCCTCGTTCCAGGAGACAACTCGCGTTCTGACAGAGGCTTCCGTGCTCGGGATGACCGATCATCTCCGCGGGCTCAAGGAGAACGTGATCATCGGCCACCTGATCCCCGCCGGGACCGGCATCAGCAAGTACCGGAACGTAGAAGTCATTGCGGAAGAGGACGATGAGGCCGAGCGGGCGGCCGGCGTGGAGGAAGAGATAAAAAGTGCTTGACCGCCGCCCTCGAGCATCCCTATAGTGACTGTTCTTTGCGCCCAGAACCGATTGAGGTGAGGAAACTTAGGTGCCAACGCTGAACCAGCTCGTGCGACTCGGCCGGAAACGGCAGCTCTCGAAGACCGCGTCGCCTGCTTTGAGGAGCGCGCCGCAGAAACGAGGCGTGTGCACGCGCGTCTACACTTCGACGCCGAAGAAGCCGAACTCGGCGCTTCGCAAAGTGGCCCGCGTGAGACTCACGAACGGGATGGAAGTGACCTGTTACATCCCGGGCGAAGGGCACAATCTCCAGGAGCACTCGATCGTTCTGATCCGGGGCGGCCGGGTGAAGGATCTCCCGGGCGTGCGCTATCACGTCGTGCGCGGAACGCTGGACGCTTCCGGCGTGGACGGGCGGCAGCAGAGCCGGTCCAAGTACGGCACGAAGCGGAAGAAGGGGCAGTAGCCGGCCATGCGGCGCGCGAGCAAGATCCACAAGATGGAAGTCCAGCCGGACGCGCGGTTCAACAACGTCCTCGTCACGCGGTTCATCAACGCGCTGATGATCCAGGGCAAGAAGAGCGTCGCGGAGCGGATCTTCTACGGCGCGGTCGACACGATCGAGAAGAAGGCGGGCGGCGACGGGCTGTCGGTGGTCAAGGCGGCGCTCGCGAACGTGAAGCCGGTGCTCGAGGTCAAGTCCCGTCGCGTGGGCGGCGCGACCTACCAGGTGCCGGTCGAGGTGCGCCAGGACCGGCGGACCGCGCTCGCGCTGCGCTGGATCATCCAGTACTCGCGCATGCGTCCCGACCACACGATGGCGGAGCGGCTGGCGGCGGAGTTGATCGCGGCGTCCAAGAACGAGGGCGGAGCGGTCAAGAAGCGGGAAGACACTCACAAGATGGCGGAGGCCAACAAGGCGTTCGCTCACTATCGCTGGTAAAGCGGTCAAGGACGGATTGGAAGTGCCGAGGCAGTACGATCTTTCTCATATGCGGAATATCGGCATCATGGCCCACATCGATGCCGGCAAGACGACCCTGACGGAGCGGATCCTCTACTACACGGGGAAGGTCCACCGCGTCGGGGAGGTCCATGACGGCGCCGCGACCATGGACTGGATGGAGCAGGAGCGCGAGCGGGGAATCACCATCACCTCCGCGGCCACCACCTGCTTCTGGCACGACCACCAGATCAACATCATCGATACGCCCGGTCACGTCGACTTCACCGTCGAAGTCGAGCGGTCCCTTCGCGTGCTCGACGGCGCCGTCGCCGTGTTCTGCGGCGTGGGCGGCGTGGAGCCGCAGTCCGAGACGGTCTGGCGCCAGGCGGACAAGTACGGCGTTCCGCGGATCGCGTTCGTGAACAAGCTCGACCGCGTCGGCGCGGATTTCGACTTCGTGGTGAACATGATGCGGGAGCGCCTCGCCGCGAAGGCCGTGCCCCTCCAGATTCCGGTCTATCTCGGAGACTGGTTCACCGGGATGATCGATCTGATCGAGATGAAGTCGATCGCGTACGAGTCGGACGAGATGGGCGCGAACTACATCGA
>JACQPZ010000170.1 GCA_016207265.1 Candidatus Latescibacterota bacterium
ATCTATCAGTCCGCCGAGGCGCGCCGCGAGGTCCGGCTCCATTAGCCGCTTCCGCGGGCCGCTCCTCGCGGCCGCGTCCGGGATCCTCCTCAGCCTCTCGTTCCCGTCCGCGGGGCTCATGCCCCTGGTGTTCGTGGGGCTCGTCCCGCTCCTCGTCTGGCTCAAGCGGGAGTCGCCCGGTCCCGGGGGAGCCGCGCCGCCCGCGTCCTCGCAGCCCCCGGCGCGTAGGGGAGACGGCGGAATCCCGTGGCTCGCCGGCATCGTCTTCAACATGCTCCTGTTCTGGTGGCTGGTCCGGCTTCCGGCCCGCGCGATGACGCATCCGTGGATCATCTTCCCGGGGCTCCTCGCGCTCGCCCTCTACCTCGGCTTCTTCGTCGCGATCTTCGGATGGCTCGCGCGATTCATCCGTCGGACGACCGGCTGGTCCCCGCTCGTGACGGCGCCCGCGGCGTGGGGCGTGAGCGAGTGGCTCAAGTCATCGGGAGCGCTCGGGTGCCCCTGGGGCAACCTGAGCTACGCGCTCGCGGAGCATCCCGCGTGGATCCAGGGGGCCTCGATCGTGGGGGCGCCCGGCCTCAGCATCTGGATCGTCACCGTGAACGCCCTGGTCGCGGGCGGGCTCACGGCGAGACGGGGGTGGACGCGCGCGGCGCTCATCGGGCTGGCCGCCCTGCTCGTGGCGCTGCCGGTCCTATGGGGCGCGGGGCGGGTGCGTGCCTTCCGGGCGGAGGGCTCGATCCGCGTCGCGCTCGTCCAGCCGAACATCGGGAGCGAGGAGAAGTGGGACCTCCAGCACCAAGAGCGGAGCGTGAACGCGCTCGCGCGCCTCACCAGCCGTTCGGCGGAGTCCGAGCCGAGACCGGACCTGGTCGTCTGGCCGGAAACCGCGCTTCCGTTCTACGTCCGGCTGGAGGCTCCGAAGCTGAGGCGGCTCCTCGACCTCGCGCGCGACGTGGGAATCCCGATCCTGGCGGGCTCTCCGGACGCGACCTTGAGCACGGGGGGCGTGCACACGCATAACGCGGCGGGGCTCGTGCTGCCCGCCGGAACGATCGCCAGGCAGTACGAGAAGATCCACCTCGTGCCGTTCGGAGAGCGGATCCCGTTCCAGGGATTGTTCCCGTTCCTCGGGAAGATCGACCTGGGGCAGGCGGAGTGGACCGCGGGCACCCGGCCGGTCGTTTTCCCGGTGGGCGGCGCCTCGTTCGGCGTCCTGATCTGCTTCGAGTCGATCTTTCCGGGCCTCTCGCGAGGCTACGCCGTGGACGGCGCGAAATTCCTCGTCAACATCACGAACGATGAGTGGTTCGGGCGGACGGCCGCCCCGCGCCAACACGCGGACATGGCGATCGTACGCTGCGTCGAGCAGGGGCTCGGAATGGCGCGCTGCGCGAACACCGGGATCTCGATGCTCATCGATCCCGTCGGTCGCGTGACCCAGCGGACGCCGCTCTTCGAGGAGGCGATCCTCGCGGGCGACGTGGAGCTGGGCGCAGGCTCCACGCTGTTTCGCGCGTGGGGAGACTGGTTGACGGCGCTGTGCCTCGGGCTCCTCATCGCGCTCGTCGCCCTCGGCTGGTACCGGCCGCTGAGGCGCGAGGTCTAGCCGACAGACCCGGCCGCGAGCGTTGACGGAGGCGGCCGTCTCGTGTAGAGTGGGGCTTCAGGTGGGGGGTCGAGAGTCGACCCCCGCCTCCGGCACGGAGGATCGGCGATTCAGGTGCCCGGCTCGCCCAAGTCCGACGATTCGATTCCGAAATCCAGCGACACGCGCACGCTGCATCCGGCGTCCTCGCTTCTCATGCTCGCGCTTCTCGGCGCGGGGCTCGCGCTGGGCCGCTCCTGGCCCGATCTCGCGGTCGCGGCGGCGGTTCTCGGCTTCGCGGCGCTGCGCGCGGAGCGCCGGACGCTTCGCGGCGAAGCTCCCCTCCTCGGGCTCGCGCTGGTCGTGTTCCTCGCGCACGTGATCGGGGCGGGGCGCGGCTACCGGGCGGCGCTCACGCCTTCGGCCGTCATCGCCCTCCGGCTTCTCGCGCTTCTCTATCTCCTGCGCTGGGCCGCACGGGAGACGCTCGGCCGGTCCGCCCGCTGGCTCCTCTCGATGCGGCCGCCTCAGCGGCCGCGGTTTGTGACGCTGGTCGTCGAGAGCGGCCGGCTCACGGCGGCGCTTCTTCCCCTGGCCGCCCGCGAGGCGGAGCAGCACGTGTTCGCTTTGCGCGCGCGGGGAATCCGCGCGGGGCGTGGGATCGCCGGGCGGGCGCGCTACCTTCTGGCCTGGTTTCTACCGTTCCTCGGGACGATGCTCCGGATCGGGGAGGCTTACGCCGACGCGCTGATCGCGCGCGGATACGTCCCGGGTCGCCCCCGGCGGACGGGCCTTCGCCTCGCGTGGGGCCTCGGGGATTGGGTGGCGATCCTCGGGAGCGCGGCCTGCTTCGGGTGGCTTCTCCATGTCGTCTGAGCCCCGCACGTGGACGGTCCGCCTCGGGATCGAGTTCGACGGGACGGGGTTTCGCGGCTGGCAGGTGCAGCCGACCGGCCGCACCGTCCAGGGCGAGATCGAAGGTGCGCTCCGGAAGCTGACCGGCGCCGACGTTCGGATCGCGGGGGCGGGGCGGACCGACGCGGGATGCCACGCGGCGGGGCAGGTGGCGAGCGCCGTGATCACGACGCGACTTTCGCCCGAGCGGCTGCGCATGGCGCTGAACGCCCTGCTCCCGGGGGACGTGAGGATCGTGGAGGCGGCCGAGGCCGATCCGGAGTTCCACGCGCGATTCCACGCGATGAGCCGCGCCTACCGCTACCTCATCGTGCCGCGTCCGACCGCGTTGAGACGCCTCTTCGCCTGGGTGCGGCCGCTCCGCGTCGGCATCGAGGATCTGAACCGCGCGACGCGGCCGCTTCTCGGCACGCATGATTTCCTCGCGTTTTCGAAGCAGGGGGGCGACGCGAGAGACACGGTCTGCACCGTGACCCGCGCGCGCTGGTCGAACCGGGGGCGCGTCACCCGCTTCGACATCGTTGCGGATCGATTCCTGTACACTATGGTGCGGCGGGTCGTCTCGACGACGATCCGCGCCGCGGAGGGGGGCGGCGGCGCGAGGACAATCCGAGAGTCGCTACAGGCCCTCGACCGCAGGGCGGCGGCGCCTCCGGCCCCCGCGCACGGTCTGTATCTCATGCGGGTGCGCTACCCGGGCTTCGGGTGGCTCCCCAAGGAGCGAATCGATGTCGTTGCCTGAGGGACGTTCCCCGATCCGGGCACGGGAACGCAGGGATGTGAGGAGCGCCTGGCTCTGGGGCGTCGTGTTCGGGTTTCTGCTGCTCACAGGACTCGTGGTCGGATCGACCACGGTTCTCACGCCGGGCCCGAGGGGGACGAGCGAGCCCATCGCCGCCGCGGCGCCCGACACTTCGGAGAAGCGGGATCTCTCGAGCTCCCGGCGGACCGCCATCGTCGAGGCCGCGCAACGGGTCGGTCCCGCGGTGGTCACGCTGAGCGTCGTGCAGACCCGCCTGGTGCAAACGTCGCCGGTCCCGTTCGGCAGCGATTTCTTCGAGCCGTTCTTCCGGGACATGATCCCCTCGTACCGCTACCGCGAGCAGATCCCCAGCATGGGGTCGGGGTTCATCATCTCCCCGAAGGGCTACGTCCTCACGAACGAGCATGTGGTGCACGGCGCGGAGAAGATCACCGTGATCCTCGCCGACGGCCGCTCGTTCACCGGAAAGCTGCTCGCGGCGCACCCGCAATACGATCTCGCGATCGTGAAGATCGAGGGGCAGAACCTTCCCGCGGCGCCCCTCGGCTCCTCGGACGATCTCATGGTGGGGGAATGGGCGATCGCGATCGGGAATCCGTTCGGCTTTCTGCTGAACGACACGCAGCCCACCGTCACGGCGGGCGTGATCAGCGCGACCCGGCGCGACATCAAGGCGGGCTCCACGAGCGACCGCATCTACAAGAACATGATCCAGACCGACGCGGCCATCAATCCCGGGAACTCGGGAGGTCCGCTCGCGAACGCGCGCGGAGAGGTGATCGGTGTGAACACGTTCATCTTCACGAAGAGCGGCGGATCGGAGGGGATCGGATTCGCGATCCCCATCGACGCCGCCAAGCGCGTCGTGGACGAGCTGATCCAGTACGGGAAGGTCCGAAACGTCTGGATCGGGGTGCGGACCTGGGAACTGACTCCCTACCTCGCGGAGCGTCTCGGCACGTCCGACCGGAACGGCCTCTACGTCGCCTCGCTCGAAAAGGGGAGCCCGGCCGACAAGGCGGGCGCCAAGGTCGGGGATATCATCCGCAACGTGAACGGGACCGCGATCAGCGACGTGAACGAAGCCTACCGGGCGCTCTTCGGCGCCCGGGTCGGCGACACGATCACGCTCACGGTGGAGCGCGATTCGAAGGTCATGACGCTTCGGCTGCTGCTCCTCGAGCTTCCGGAGTGAGGCCGTGATCCCGCGCTACAGCCGGCCGGAGATGGCGGCGCTCTTCGAGGAGTCGGCGCGGTACCGCCTGTGGCTCGACGTGGAGCTCGCCGTGTGCGGCGCCATGGAGCGCCGGGGCCTGGTCCCCTCGGGCGCGACGTCCCGAATCCGCTCCCGGGCCCGCGTGGACGCGGATCGGATCGGCCGGATCGAGGAGACGGTGCGGCACGACGTGATCGCCTTTCTCACCCAGATCGGCGAGACGGCGGGAGAGGATTCCCGGCACCTCCACAAGGGGATGACCTCCTCGGACCTCGTCGACACGGCGCTCGCGCTCGCCCTCGTGCGCGCGACGGATCTCCTCATGGCGGAGGCGAGGCGGCTCCGCGAGGCCGCGCGGACGCTCGCCGTGCGTCACAAGGAAACGGTCATGGTCGGGCGCACCCACGGGATCCACGCCGAGCCCGTCACGTTCGGATTGAAGGTCCTCGTGTGGTTCGAGGCTGCGGGACGCGCGATCGAGCGTCTCGCCCGGGCGAGGGAGGGCGTGGCGGTGGGGAAGCTCTCGGGCGCGGTCGGAACGCACGCGCACCTGAGCCCCGACCTCGAGGAGGAAGCCCTGGCGTCCCTGGGGCTCAAGCCGGAGCCCGCGGCGACCCAGATCGTGCAGCGCGACCGCCACGCGGCGCTGCTTCAAGCGGTGGCGCTTCTCGGCGCCGTGGTCGAGCAGATGGCGCTCGAGATCCGCCATCTCCAGCGGACGGAGGTTCGGGAAGCGGAGGAGCCGTTCCGGGAAGGGCAGAAGGGCTCCTCGGCGATGCCGCACAAGCGGAATCCCGTGAGCTGCGAGCGGATCTGCGGCCTCTCACGGATTCTCCGCGCGAACGCCCACGCGGCCCTCGAGAACGTGGCCCTCTGGCACGAGCGCGACATCAGCCACTCGAGCGTGGAGCGCGTGATCCTGCCCGACTCCTTCCTCGCGGCGGACTTCATGGTGAGCCAGATGCGGGAGGTGCTGGAGGGCCTGAAGGTCGATCCGGAGCGGATGAAGGCCAACCTGGATCTCACCCGCGGCCTCATCTACTCCCAGCGGGTCCTGCTCGCGCTCGTGGAATCGGGAATGTCGCGGGAGGAGGCCTACGCCCTCGTGCAGCGGCACGCGATGGACGCGTGGAAGGACGGTCCCGATCTCCCCACCCGGCTTCTTGAAGATCCTGCCGTGACGCGCGTCCTGCCGCGGGAGGCGCTCATGGCGTGCTTCGATCCCCGGTATTTCATTCGTCACGTGAATCAAATCTTCGAACGTATTCTGGGAGAGCCGGTTGCCTCAGGCCGTTAACACCCCGATCGTGCCCATGAGCGGGGCGGACGACCGCTCGCTCAAGGCCCTCATCGCGGAGGCGGGTCTGAGACTCACCC
>JACQPZ010000171.1 GCA_016207265.1 Candidatus Latescibacterota bacterium
CCCGCTGCCCGGGCCGCGCCCGCTCGCGCCGCCGGCCCCGGGCCGAACGCGGCCCGCTGCACCGCGGCCGCCGGCAAGCCGCGCGAAGAACCGGGCGAGACTCATGAAGAGTCCGAAGACGAAGACGACAAAAAGCGCACGGAGCAGGAGCTGGAGCATGGGGTTCGGTCACCGCCCCTCGGGCGGCGGGCGCCGAAGCTCTAGCGTACCACGGCGCTTCCGAGCATCGCCGCGGCCCGGGCGGTCAGCGCGGGGAGGGGGAGCTGGTTCAATTCCGCCACGGTCTTGAATGCGGCCACCCAGCGCTGGATCGTCTGATCCTCCCGCTTCGCCGCGAAGAACGTGCCTTTGTTCGTCAGGACGTCGCGCTCGAGCTGTGTCGGGAGCGGGTAATGGCCCCGCTCGTGCGCCGGAATGTGGTGTTCGAGGAGGTACCGTCGCTCCTCGATCTCCTCGGGCGGCATCGGCTCGCCCGCGGGAAGTGGTTTCAGCACCTGATACGCCCGCAGGGCGAGAAGCTCCGTCCATAGCTCGGGGCTCGCGATCCCGCCCGCGGGAGTGCGGTGGAAGGTGAAGAACGGCTGGATCGTCCGGTTCACCCCCAGATCCTCGCCGAGGATCAGCGCGATGCGCGCAAGGCGCGACAACCCCTTGATCCCGATTACCTCCGGGACCGCGTTCGTGTCGGCGAACCAATAGAGCTGCACGATGAAATCGCCCCGAGTCAGCGGCCCGGCGGCAGCGATGGTCGCGGCGGGGATGCCTGTGCTCACGAAATCCCTCCCGAGGTCATGTTAGCGTCTGCGCTCGCTCAACCGGCGTACTTCGACGTTGCCGTTGGTGGTGGCCAGGGTGACGGCGGCGCCGCCGCCGTTGATGGTGCCGCGGACCACCTTGGAGGTCACCATGCCCCGCATCGTGATCGGGAGGGTCATCGAGACCCTTCCGTTCGTCGTTTGCGCATCCATCGTCGCCTTCGCGTCCCCCGGGAGGTACACCTCGACGTTGCCGTTCGTGGTCATCAGCTCCACTGCGTCCCTCGACCCCAGCGCGCGCAGCTCCGCGACGACGCTCCCGTTCGTGGTTCGCGCCTTCGCCGACCCCGACGCTCCCATGATCTCGATTTCGCCGTTGGTGGTCGTCAGATCGATTCGGCCTTCGGCCTGCGTGACCCGAACGTCGCCGTTCGTTGTGGACGCCTCCAGCTCACCGGCGACGCCGCGCACGCGCACCTCCCCGTTCGCGGTCTCGAGGGTCACGTCGGTGTCGCGCGGCACCTGGACGTAATAGTGAATCTGCAGGGAGGCCACCTTGCGCCCCAGGATGTCCCAGAGCCCGATCGTCTCCTGGCGCTTCGGAAACCGGCTGATGATGTCGATCCGGTTCCCGCGCACCTCCACGTCCACCTTGAGCTGCTTCAGAAGCTCCTCGGCCTTGGCGTCGCTCCCGGCCCGGACGCTTCTCGTGATCTGGATCCGGACCTCGGGCTGCGACCACGCCTCGACCGTGATGCGCCCGTTCTTGTTCTCCAGATTCAGACGCCCGCCCACGGCAAAGGGAACCACGCGCTCGGTGACGCGCTTGATGTCCGCAGCGTCCGCGCGCCCCGCCCAGATTGACCCGGCCACGGCGACGGAAACCCCAAGGTAGAACGCCGAGATTGTTTTCGTGGACTTGCTCATCGGTCACCTCCCGGATCGGCGCCAAACAGAAGATCTCTCATCCCATTACGCCCGCCGGGAGACTTGGGTTTCCTCATCAGACGCTGAAGCGGATGTTGACGATATCGCCATCCTGGACTCTATAGTCTCGGCCCTCGGTGCGCAAGAGACCCTGCTCGCGCGCCTTGGCCATGGTGCCCGATTTGGCGAGCGCCTCATAGGCGATGACCTCCGCCCGAATGAACCCCCGCATGAGATCGCTGTGGATCGCCCCCGCGGCCTCGGGCGCCGTCGAGCCCGCGCGCAGGGTCCAGGCCCGAACCTCGTCCGGCCCGACCGTGAAAAAGCAGAGGAGGCCCAACGCCTCGAAGCAGATCCGGATCATCCGGGTCAGGCCGGGCTCCTCGATCCCCAGGACCGCCATGAACTCGCGGGCCTCCGCTTCGCTGAGCGCGGCAAGCTCGGCCTCGGTCTTCGCGGACAGGGCGAGCGCCCGCGTCCCCGGGACGGAGAGCCGCTCCCGGATCGGAGCGAGAAGCGACGCTTCCCCCGCCTTCATCTGCTCGTCATCGGCGTTCACGACGAAGATCCAGGGCCGGCTCGAAAGAAGCTGGAATCCACGCAGGGTCCGCTCCTGCGTCGGATTGAGATTCGCAGACGAAGCGGGTCGCTCGGACTCAAGACATGCGCGGGTCAGCTTGAGTGCCTCGAACTCGTTGGGGTCCTCGGGCTTTTTCCCCACCTTCAGCGCCTTCTCGATCCGCTCGAGCCGCCGCTCCACCTGGGCGAGATCTTCGAGAAGAAGCTCTCCCTTGAGCCACGCCGCGTCCCGCGCCGGATCGACCGCCTCCATGACGTGAGGCACCGAGGGATCCTCGAACGCGCGCAGGACGAGCGCGTAGGCGTCCACGTCACGAAGCGCCGTCAACGTCGACAGGGCGCCGCGCTCGCGTCCCTTCGTCTCGATCGCCGGAGCATCCACGTAATCCACCTTCGCCGGCGTGAATTTCTTCGGGTGGTACAGCTCGCGGAGATGCTCGAGGCGCGGGTCGGGAACGGCGACCGAGCCGAGATGGATCTTCTCCCCGCGTGATGAGCCGGAAAGCGCCTGCCCGCGGGTCAGCGTCTGGAAGAGCGTGCTCTTCCCCGCCTGCGGGAGGCCCAAGATGCCGATCTTCATCGATTCAATCTCGGATGGCGCCGTCAGGCGCCGGCGGGACGTGCGAGCTGTGCGGCGAGCGTATCCGCCTGCTCCCTGGCCCAGGGCGCGTCTTCGTCGTCCGGGAACCGGGTGAAATAGTCGACGAAGATCGCGCGCGCCTTGGAAAGCCGACCCTCTTTCTTCAAGTTGATGCCGACCTGGAGGAACGCCGGCTTCATCATGTCGCTGCCCTTGAACCGGTCGAGGATCGCCTGGGCGTACTTGCGGGCGGTGGCGTAGTCTTTGTCCTTTCGCGCCATACGCGACAGACGGTAGAGCGCGTCATCGCTCTGGCCAGACCGGTTCTTCGGATCCAGCTCCACGAAGCGCAGGAGACGGATCCGCGCCTCGTCGAAGCGCCCGTGATCCGCGAACCGGTCTCCGAGCTTGTAGACGAACTCAGCGTCGTCCTTCCTCGCGGGCTCCTCTGCGATCATGGAAGCGAGCGTGTTCCGCCCGGCGAGGTAATCCTCGACCTGCGACATGAACTCGGGTGCGCGGTAATAGCCCACGACGCGGTCGATCTCCTCGCCCTTCTCGTTCAAGACGAGAACGGTCGGATAGCCGAGCACGCGATAGCGGGCGGCCGTCGCCGTGTCCACCTCGGCGTTCAGCTTCACGCAGGTGAACCGCCCGGTGAATCGGATGAACTGGGGATCGGTGTAGGTAGACTCTTCCAGAGCCTTACACCAGCCTCACCAGTCGGTGTAGAAATCGAGAAGAACGGGCCGGTGACGGGCTTGCGCGTCGGTTATCCCGGCGTCGAACGCCTCGTTCCAGGCGATTCCGGCCGGTACCGACTTCTTCGCCTGCGTGCAGCCGACGGCGAGGATTGAAACCGCAAGCGCTCCGGCGGCCCAGTTCCATCCCCGTGCGCGCGCGCTCATGGACTCGCGGGAGCCTCCGGATGGTCGGAAATGCCGGAACGACCCAACGATGATCCGGCAGGGCGGGCTGCGCGTCAAGCCTGCGATGGAAAACCTGCGATGGAAAACCGCTGGCCCCTCCGCGCGGAACATCCGTATCATGCTTTGCATCATCGGCGCCTCGGGCCCGATCGAGGCGCGCCACAGCCGAAACGGAGGCCGCACGGTGAGCGCTTGCTATTTCTGCGGGAAGTCGATCGATCCCGGGATCCGGATCGTCCGGGACACGGAATGTCCCGGATGCGGGCGCGACCTCCACGCGTGCGTCCAGTGCCGCCACTACGATCCGAACGCCCACAACATGTGCCGCGAGCCGCAGGCGGAATGGGTGACGGACCGGGACCGGCGGAATTTCTGTGAGTATTTTTCGCTGAATCCGGCGGGCCGTGGCGGCCATCCCAAGGACCGCGCCTCTTCCGCCCGTTCGAAGCTGGATCAACTGTTCAAGACCAAGGAGCCCGACCGCGAATGAAATTGAACCTGCTCGTCTACGGACCCCATCCCGACGACGCCGAGATCGGCGCCGGGGGCCTTCTCCTCAAGATGAAGGACCTGGGCTACGCGACCGGAATCGTGGACATGACCCGCGGCGACATGGGCTGGGGCACGCCCGAGGAGCGTGATCGCGAATGCGCCGAGGCCGCGGCGATTCTCAAGCTCGACGTGCGGGTGAATCTGGACATGGGGGACAACCGAATCGAGGACACGTTCGAGAATCGCTGCAAGGTGGCGGGCGTGATCCGGAAGTACCGGCCGGAGATCGTCATGGCTCCCTATTATGACCTGCCGATCGGCCGCGGCCTCGGCCACAACGACCATTTCAAGACAGGGATTCTCGTCGCGCAGGCGTTCAATCTCGCTCACTTGGCGAAAGCGCCCGTGGATGGCGAGCCGTATCAGGCCAAGGCGATCTTCTACTACTTCATTCCGCCCGGCGTGCGACCCACGTTCTCGGTGGACGTCACGCCGTACTACGAGCGCTGGATGGAGGCGCTCGCCTGCCACAAGACCCAGTTCCGAAATCCCGAGAAGCCGAGGCCGAAGACACCCGTGCTCGACGTCACCGAGTACATCGGCGTCATCTCGCAGACGCACGGGTGGCAGGTCGGGGCCAGGCACGCGCAATCGTTCCTCGCGACGTCGCCGTTGAAGATCCGCGATCCCATGGAGCTCGTGCGCGAGGTCCATCCGCGGCCGTAGGGTCGTGCGGGAGCGCCCGTAGCGATGTGCGGGGATGCCCGTACGGTCGTTCGCGGGTGAATCCTCGGGCGGCGGCCGCCGATCCCTCACGACCTCCCCGAGAGCCGCCGGCGCATGATCGGCCGCGACCGCGACCGGCGCGCCGCCTCCCGAAAGCCCGCCTTCTCAAATGCCGGCAGCAACCCGGTGTAAACCCAAACGTCGGCGCTTCGCCTTCCGTGTGTGTCGGTGGGATAGCCTTCCAGGATTCGTGCTCCGTGCTTGCGCGCGTGATCGGCGGCCGCGCGGAGCAGCCGGACGGTCACACCGGCGCCGCGGTGGGGTCGCGCGACGAAGAAACACGTGACCGACCAGACCGGTCGATCATCGATCGGCTTCAGGACTCGCGAGTGCTCGAGCCTCGGGTAGTCGGCGCGCGGGGCGAGCGCGCACCACCCGACGGGGGCCCCGTCCACGTACGCCAGGAGGCCGGGCGGCGGTCCCTTGCCGACGATACGGCGGAACGCCGCGCGATTCCCGGCCCCTTTCCCCCGCGAGAAACCCCCGCCCGTGAGCCTCCACCACATGCACCAGCATCCGCCGCACGCGCCGCGTTCCCCGAAAAGCCGTGCGAGATCGCGCCATCGCGAGGGCGTGAGCGGGTGAACCTCCAGGCGCTTCCGTGCCATGCGGACACGCTATCACGGAACGGCCGAGCGACGCGACGGCACCGCTCCGAGGCCTCGACGGGACGCGACCGGCCAAACAAGAAGGACCCGGCGCGTGCAAGGCACCGGGCCCCCATCCAACTCACGCGGCCGATCTCGGACCACTGATTTCGAAGCTCTATTTCGTCTCGGTCGCGGGCTCCGCTTTCGCGGGTTCAGCTTTCTCCGTCGATTCCGTCTTCTCGGCCGCTTCGGCCTTCCCGGCGGACTCCGTCTGCCCGCTCGCCTCCACTTTTTCCGCCTTCTCCCCCGCCGCGGCTTTCTCCGCCGGCTTCGAGGATTTCTCGGCCTTCATCGTCTCGAGCCAAGCGACGATCGTCTGAAGCTCCGCTTCGCTTCCCCTGAACAGCTTCATGTGTTTCTTGCCTGCTTTGCTCGTCTCCTTCTTCATCAAGAACTTGGCCATCCAGTCGGCTTTCACGTCGAGGCCGACGCTGGAAAGATCGGGCGGCTTTTTCTTCGGAGCCGCGGCTTCGGCAGGCGCGGCCTTCTCCGCTCCCTCGGCCTTGTCCTCGGCGGCGACCTTTTTGGCGATCCCAACCGCGTCGATCGTGTGGCAGGAGTTGCACCGGAACTTGAGGAAGAGCGCCTTCCCCTCCGGCTCCTTGGCCTCGTCCGCCAGGGAAACACCGCTCGACGCCATCGTCACAAACCCGCAAAGCAAGGCCACCAACCAGCGCTTCATCTCTTCCCTCCTTCGAGGATCCACCGGAGCGGTACCGCACGCACGCCCCGGCGGTCACCTCGTGCCCAATCCGCAAGAGACTCGTCGAGCCGATGGCTTCTCGGCGACTCGATTCCCTCGGTCCTCAAGATGCCGCTTCTCCACGACGAATTCCAGCGGACGGTGGGAGGATGTCGGATGGTACGGAGG
>JACQPZ010000018.1 GCA_016207265.1 Candidatus Latescibacterota bacterium
CATCCGGTCCGACCGGTTCCGCGAAGATCTCTATTTCCGCCTCGCGGTCGTTCCGATTATCGTACCCCCACTTCGCGACCGCGCCGAGGACGTCCCTCCGCTCGTGGAGCATTTCACGGGCCTGATCGCCCGAGAGACAAAGGGACGCCGTAAGCGGTTCACGGCCGGTGCGCTGAATCTGCTGCGCCGGTATGGCTTTCCGGGGAACGTCCGCGAGCTGCGGAATCTCGTCGAGCGGCTGATCATCATGACCCCGGACGCAACCGTGGGACCCGAGCACGTGCGGGAGGTGCTCCCCCACCTCGAGCAGGAGGGCGAGGGGAGGCGCCTGAGCGACGCGGTGCGGGAATTCGAGCGGAAGCAGATCGAGGCGTCGCTTCAGGCCGAGGGAGGAAACGTGACGAAGGCGGCCTCGCGATTGGGGCTCGAGCGGAGCCACCTCTACAAGAAGATGAAGAAGCTGGGCTTGGGTCCCGGGACTTTGGACCCATAGGAGGCCGCGTGCAGATCGGCACACCGCTTTCTCCGGGCGCGACGAGGGTCATGCTCCTCGGAGCCGGAGAGCTCGGGAAGGAAGTCATTATCGCGTTCCAGCGCCTCGGCGTGGAGGTGATCGCCGTCGACCGCTACCCGAACGCGCCCGGCCACCAGCTCGCGCATCGCTTCCACGTCATCGACATGACCGACGCGCGCGCCGTCCGGTCGCTCGTCGAGATCGAGAAGCCGCAGTTCGTCGTTCCGGAGATCGAGGCGATCGCCACGGACGAGCTCAAGCGGATCGAGGAGGACGGGCTCGCGGTCGTGATCCCCACCGCCCGCGCCACCCAGCTCACCATGAACCGCGAAGGCATCCGGCGTCTCGTCGCCGAGGAGCTTCGCCTGCCGACCTCGCGGTACGCGTTCGCCGACTCGGCGGATGAGATCCCCGCGGCCGCACGGGCGCTCGGCTATCCGTGCGTCGTCAAGCCGATCATGTCCTCCTCCGGCAAGGGGCAGTCGGTGCTGGCCGGTCCCGAGGCGATCGACAAGGCTTGGGCGTACGCCATGACGGCCGGTCGCGTGAAAAGCGGCCGGGTCATCGTCGAGGAGCACATCCGCTTCGACTACGAGATCACGCTCCTCACCGTGCGCTCGGTGGACGCAAGCGGCGCGAGCCTCACCTCGTTCTGCGAGCCGGTCGGGCACGTCCAGATCAAGGGAGACTACGTCGAGAGCTGGCAGCCGCAACCGATGACGGACACGGCGCGCACGCGCGCCCGCGAGATCGCCGGGAAGGTGACGGGCCGCCTGGGCGGCCGCGGCATTTTCGGCGTGGAGCTCTTCGTCAAGGGGGATCAGGTCTGGTTCAGCGAGGTGAGCCCGCGACCTCACGACACCGGCATGGTCACCATGATCACGCAGGCGCAGAGCGAGTTCGACCTGCACGCGCGGGCGATCCTCGGCCTCCCGGTGAGCACGGAGATGCGCTCCCCCGGAGCAAGCGCCGTGATCTACGGAGGGACGGACGCCAAGGGAATCGTGTTCGAAGATGTGGACGATGCGCTTCGCGTGCCGCGCACCGATCTCCGCCTGTTCGGGAAGCCCGAGGCGTTCACGAGACGCCGGATGGGGGTCGCGCTCGCCTACGGCCCGGACATCGCCGACGCGCGCAACCGGGCCAAGCTCTGCGCATCGAAAGTGAGACCGATGGCGCCCGAGGTCTGGCGCCTCGCTGCGGAGCCGGCAATCGAGACAGGGGGGATCCCGAAGTGAGCGGCCTTCAGGCGGACGATCCGACGACCCGAGAATTCCTGCGCTTGAGCCTGGCCACGCTCGCCTACCGCGCGGGCAAGACCGTCCGCGGCACGCCCGACGCGTTCGGGCAGTACCGCCACTCTCAGGATTCGAACTCGTGCGTGGAGATACTCGCCCACATGGGAGATCTCATGGACTGGGCGGTGCGCATGTGCCAGGGCGAGTCCCGATGGACGACCGCGACGCCGCTTCCGTGGGAGCGGGAGATCGAGCGCTTCTTCGGGTGCCTCAAGGCGATCGACGACTACCTCGCGTCCGGCGCGCCGATCCGGTGGGAGCCGGGCCGCGTGTTCCAGGGCGGGATCGCGGATGCGCTCACGCATACGGGACAGCTCGCGATGCTTCGCCGGCTCTCCGGCTTCAAGATGAAGAGCGAGAATTACTCGAGGGCGGACATCCAGGTGGGCCGCGTCGGGATCGACCAGACCCCCGCCGATCCGAAGTACGAATTCAACTGACGGCCCCCGGGCGATGATCCATCGGGCGATGATCCACGGGCGATGAGGCATCGGGCGATGATCCACCCCGACCTCGCGGCCACGGTCGGGCGAACACCCCTCGTCGACCTCCGGCGCATAGCGAGAGGCCTCCCGAGCCGTGTCATCGGCAAGCTCGAGCTGCGCAATCCCTGCGGAAGCGTGAAGGACCGGGTCGGCGTCGCGCTCATCGAGGACGCCGAGCGCCGGGGAATCCTACGCGCCGGGACGACGATCGTGGAGCCCACGGGCGGCAATACCGGCATCGGCCTCGCATTCCTCGCGGCGATCCGCGGCTACCAGATCATCCTCACGATGCCGGAGACCATGTCGAGGGAACGCGTCGCGCTGCTCCGGCATCTGGGCGCCGAGGTGGTTCTGACCCCCGGGATCCTCATGGCCAGCGCGGTGGAGCGGGCCGCGCAGCTTCAGGCCGAGATTCCCGGCGCGGTCATGCTCGACCAGTTCCGCAACCGGATGAACCCGGAAATCCACCGAAGGACGACGGCCGTGGAGATCTGGGACGATTCGGGCGGAGCCGTGGACGTCTTCGTGAGCGCCGTCGGCACGGGGGGGACCATCACGGGTGTCGGCGAGGTCCTGAAGCAGCGCAAGCCCGGCGTCCGGGTCGTCGCGGTGGAGCCGGCCGGCGCCGCCGTGCTCTCGGGGAAGCCCGCCGGGAACCACCTCATTCCCGGCATTGGAGTGGGCTTCATCCCCGACGTCTTGAATCGGTCCATCCTGGACGAGGTCATCGCGGTGACGGACGAGGACGCGCTCGCGTGCGCGAGACGGCTCGCCCGGGAGGAAGGGATCGTGGCCGGCGTCTCCTCCGGCGCAGCGCTCCATGCCGCGCTCGCGGTCGCTTCACGCGCCGAGTCCGCCGGGAAGTCGATCGTGGTGATCCTCGCCGATACGGGCGAGCGCTACGTGACGACGCCGCTCTTCGCTTGATCGGCCGCTTCGGCTGGCGGGCCTATTCGCCTGATCGGCCTCTTCGCCCCGCGGGCTTCTTCGCTTGACTACCGCCACGGGTGTTCCCGACTGGGATGCGCGAGAGCGCGATTTACGCGCCGCCGCCGGAAGTGCCGGCCTTGGTGCGGGCTCGTGCGATCCCGCCGGGGCTTCTCCAGCTTGCGCCGCAAGTTGGAGCTGAGGGCTCGGAGCTGGCCAGAGGTGGGGTCTCGGCTCCGGACGTCATGTTCTATGGACATGTGTCGTTCGATGAACTTGCTCCAGGGCAAGTTGAGAACCCGAGCGCGAAGCCGGCCCTGCTCTCTCCCGAGCGCTATCTCCTTACGCTCATGATCGGCGCGAGCACGCAGGAGAAGCTGCGCTACGCCCAGACCTTGCTCAGCCACGCCGTTCCCACGGGAGATCCCGCTCAGGTGATCGACCAGAGCCGAAGAGGCGCGTCGTGCTGCCGAGTTCTCGGAGACCCTTCACGGCGCGACGCTGGAGCAGCGGATGCGCGCGTCCCTGAAGTTTCTGAGCAGGAGATCGGTCCAAGGCCCCGCGCCGCCGGAGAGGCGCGCGAGCGCATCACGCGCTTCCTCAGGGGTTCCACGCGCGTGAGCAAAGCCCTGATGTGCTAACACCCGCCCCGATCAGGACACACCAGACGGGAAGCGGGCCTCAGTAAACCCCCGGCACAAGCCGCGAGGTGCGTCCCATGTAGCCGCGGTACTCGTCCCCGAACTGCTCGACCAGGAAGGCCTCCTCGACGTCCATACGCCGCTTGAACATCCAGAGCGGAACCGGCAGGAGGATAAGCGCCACCGCGCTCCGGAAGACGAACGCGAATCCCAGGTCCATGAGCAGGATCCCGACGTACGAAGGGTGCCGGACGCGCGCGTAGACGCCGGTCGTCTTGATGCGATGCCCTTCCTGGACCGCCACGACCGAGGCGAACCGATTGCCCAGCTCGATCATGGGCCAGACCCGAAGCGAAGCGCCGGCTGCGAGCAGGACGAGCCCCGACCAGCGCGTGACGTCCCCTCCCGGCAGCGTCCACAGATCGCGGGCGTCCATGTAGGGCATCACCCACGCCGTAAAGAGCGTGTGGAACATCAGGAGCGGGAAGAACGGCCTCCAGTCGGGCGCGTGCTTGAGCCCGCGGCTCCTCCCCGCCGTGCAGAAGGTCATGACGGGCATCATCAGCAGATGGATCACGACCACGCCGACCCGAACCGGATGCGCGAAGAAGCCGCCCCAGCTCCCCCATCCCATGACCATGAGGAGCAGGAACAGGAGAACGTTCAACGGAATTCCGACGACCTGTTTCCAGCTCATGGACGGGGTCCCCGCGCGTGTGGAATGCAAAACGGCGCGCACTCTAACACATTGGCGCTGGAAACGCGGGCGCCGGCCGCGTATAATCCATGCTCGTCGGCAGTCGAATCATGTCCGCCTCTCCGCGGCGAGGTCGCGAGTATGGACTCCCACCCCGGACAGATCGCGCATTACAAGATCGAGTCCACGCTGGGTCAGGGCGGAATGGGGGTGGTGTACCTCGCGACGGACACGGTGCTCCACCGCCGCGCCGCGTTGAAGCTCCTTCCCCCACAGCACGCGCAGGACCCGCAGGCCCGCCGCCGGTTCATGAACGAAGCCCGCGCAGCGGCCACGCTCCTCCACCCCAACGCAGCCGTTCTCTACGAAGTGGGAACCGATGGAGAGGAGATCTTCCTCGCCATGGAGTACGTGCCCGGGGAGACGCTCCGCGAGCTGACCTCCGGAGGGGCGCTCTCCTGGACCGAGGTCGTGGACATCGCGCTCGAGATCCTCGCCGCGCTCTGCGAGGCGCATGAAAAGGGCATCATCCACCGGGATATCAAGGGCGCCAACATCAAGCGGACTCCCGAGGGCCGCATCAAGGTGATGGACTTCGGGCTCGCCAAGATCACGGGCGGGAGCACGCTCACGAGTCACGGCTCGATCGTCGGCACAGCCTCCTACATGTCGCCGCAGCAGGTGGTCGGAGAGGACGTCGACGGACGGTCCGACATCTTCTCCCTCGGGGTCGTGATGTACGAGCTTCTGACCGGGCGCCTCCCATTCACCGGGGATCAGGAAGTCGCGGTCGCGCACGCGATCCTCCATGAGGACCCGATCACGATCCGGGAGCTGAGCCCCGAGGTTCCCGCCGACCTCGAGCACATCGTGTTCAAAGCGATGATGAAGAGCGCCCTGGATCGATACCAGAGCGCGAAGGAGATGTCGGAGGACCTGGTCCGCTTCCGCGAGCACGACCGCCGCCGGCGCGCGGGTGTACACGAAGAGCTGGATCTCGTCGCCAGCGAGGAGGTCTTCTCCGCGCGCCGGGAGCGCTTCCTCGCGCCGATGGTCGGCCGCGAACGGCCGCTCGAGCGGCTCGGGGAGCTGCACCGCGAGATGCGCGCCGGCGAGGGAGCGGCCCTCTGCATCGCGGGCGAGGCCGGGATCGGGAAGACCCGCCTGCTCGAGGAGTTCTCCCAATCCTGCCGGAAGGAGGGGACGCGGGTGCTCGCGGCCTCCTGCATCTTCGGCGGCGGAGGCAGCTCCTATCTCCCCTTCGCGGACGCCTTGCGCCAGTACTTCGCCCTGCGTGGAGTCGGCTCGGCGCCCGCCCTCCAGACCTTCCTCTTCGACCGCGTCCCGAGGCTCGGCGGCTCCCTGCCCGTCCTGAATCGGTTCCTCCGGTTCACGTTCGCGACGAACGGGCCGACCAGCGAGGAAGAGCTGTGGGAAGTCCTCGATCAGATCCTCGGCTTCATCGCCGAGGAGCGGCCCCTCATGCTGGTCGTCGAGGATCTCCAGTGGGCCGACGAGGGATCGGTCCGCCTGCTCCATTTTCTCGCGCGCCGTGTTCCGCGCCGGCGGCTCCTCCTGGTCGGCACCTACCGGCCGGAGGAGGTGGTCTCGGAGCCTGGAGACCGGCAGCACCCGCTTGCCGCGGTGCTCCCGCTCCTGGGCCGCGAGGAGCGGTTCGAGCGGATCGAGCTCAGTCGATTGGGCCGGGAGGAGGTATCGCTCGTCCTCGAGCGGCTCTATCCGGGTCACGACTGGGGCGAGGAGTTCGGCGCGCTCCTCTTTCGGGAAGCGGAAGGGAACCCGTTCTTCATGGTCGAGATCCTGAAGCTCCTCTCCGCCGAGAAGATCCTCGCCCCGCGCGACGGACGCTGGACGTTGACGACGGCCGTGGACCGAATCTCGATTCCCGAGAAGGTGTACGACGTCGTGATGCGCCGGCTCGCCCGACTCGGAAACCGCGAGCGCGAGATACTCGAATTGGGCGCCGTCGAAGGCGACGTGTTCCACTCGGGGACCATCCTGCGCGGCCTCGGCCTGGAGCGGATGCCGCTACTCAAGACCCTGCAATTCCTCGAACAGATCCACCATCTGATCCATGCGGCGGGGCCGCAGTACCACTTCGACCATGCCAAGATCCGCGAGATTCTCTACGACAGCATCCCGCCCGAGCTTCGGATCGAGTACCACACGGTCGTGGGACAATATCTCGCCGAGAGCTTCGGCACATCCGAGGAGCACGCCGGGGTGATCGCCCACAACCTGCTCGCGGCGGGACTCAAGTCGGACGCCCTCCCATACCTGATCCGGGCCGCAGACGGCGCGGCACGACTCTTCGCGCACGCGGACGCCATTCGATACCTGGAGCGGGCGGAGGCCGTGCTCCACGACCTCTATCCTCAAGATCCCCCGCCCGAGCGGGTGCGCGAGCTGGCGGAGATTCGGCACCGGCGCGGCGATCACGAATACGGCGCGGGACGCTATCCGGCGGCGCTCGCGAGCTACGAGACGGCTCTTCTCCTCTACCGATCGGCGCCCGACGCAGGCCGCGAAGCGGAGCTTTTGCGGGCCACGGGCCGGACCCATTATCTCCTGGGCCATCCCGTCGAATCCCGGCACTCCTATGACGACGCGATCGCTCGGTACACCGCGGTCGTGGAGGAGACGCGCGCCTCGGGCGATGCGCCCCGCTCGAACGCCGCGCTGCGGGAGCTGGGAAAACTCTACTTCTTCAAGGGAGACCTCGATCGATCGGAATCGTTCCTTCGCGAGGCGGTGGGCCTCGCGGAATCGCGCGGGGACGAGGCGCTTCGCGCC
>JACQPZ010000019.1 GCA_016207265.1 Candidatus Latescibacterota bacterium
CCGCACGCCGGCGAGCAGCAGAACCAGCGCGAGACCGCGAAGGAACCGAGGCACGATCGACGGGATGAGGTCCAGCAGCGCGTGCGGCGCAAGTAGGTACCAAGGCGGGCGCGCGTTGGGCGGCGTCGAGAACGGGTCGGCGACCACGTCGAAGGGGTGAGGCCAGAGGACGGCGAGCGTTATGAGGCCGCCCACGAGGAATACCACGATCAGAATCACGTCGTACATCGCGACGCGCAGGGACCGGCTCTTCGGCGCGTTCTCGATCCGAGACATGCCGACCCGCCGGATGCTCGAGAAATGGAGGAAGAAGAGGCACACCAGCGTGACCGGGAAGACGACGATATGGAGCACGTAGAAGCGCGTCAGGACGAGCGAATCGAGCCCGCTCCCGCCCACGAGGAAGGAGACCGTGGGCCCGATCAGGGGGAGCGCGTCGATCACTTCGCGCGCGCGGACGGTGGTCCAGTAGCCCCCGGCGGTCCACGGCAGGAGACGGCCCGTCAGATCGGAGAACGTTCCTACGACGAACGAGAGAACCGCGACCATCCAAATGACCTCGCGTCCGCTCGCGTAGAGGCCCGCGAGGAAGAACCGCACGACGCGCGCCGCGAGCACGAGAAGGAAGAGCGTCGCCGCCCAGCGGTGGACCTGGTGGATGAGCGATCCGAAGCTCACGTCGCGCGCGATCGCGGTGGCGGAGCTGTAGGCGACCTCCGCCGTCGGTTGGTAGTAGAACGCCATCATCGTTCCGGAAACAGCGAGGAAGAGGAACAGAATGAAGGAGAGGATGCCGAGGATGTTCGGCCACCGGGCGTAGGAGGGAAGGGGCTGCGAGAACGCCTCCCGCATCGCTTCGCGAAGCGGTTTGCGCGTGTCCAGCTCCGTCGGCAGCAGACCGAAGGCGCTCAGAAACGAGACGATCTCGGTTAAATTGACTCGCGTCTCGATCCATCCCAGAAGCGAGCGCTTCCGGCCGCCGGGCGGTTCCACCGAGCCTCCGCTCACGTGTGGACGATGATCTCGTCGGCCCGGACTTCGGCCGGATATTGTCGAAGTGGCCGCTTCGGCGGGCCCGAGAGAACGTTGCCGGTCTTGTCGAACGCGCCGTCGTGGCACGGGCAGAGAAACGTGCCGTTGTCGCGGTTCCACCGGAGCACACAACGGACGTGCGTGCAGATGGCGGAGACCGCCATCACCTTGGATGCCGCAAGCCGCACCACGAAGATCGGCTCGGCTCCGTGACGAACCAGACGCGCTTCGCCAACCGCCAGCGTGGAGAAGGTGCCGCACTGGAGCCGCCGCTCGCCGGGACGATGCTTGGTTCCCGACGCGTTCAGGAACGACGCCGCGACGAACCCCGCCGCCGGGGCCCAGAGCGCGAGAAATCCGCCTGCGAGAAAACGAAGGAATCCGCGCCGGTCGAGGTCGGTTCCCTCACGGTCCTTCATTTTGCTCCCCCTCGCGCTTGCGCCGCGCCATCTCTTCCTCGCCCTCGCGGCGCCTGGCCTCCTCCTCGCGCCTTCGCCGCTCCAGATCCTCCAGCTCGAGCGGGTGCTCCTCCCGCATTTCTTCCTCCGACAGGGTCCCTTTGAGCCAGGAGAGGTTCATGGGATACACGTCCGGGTTGAATATCACGAAATACATGTGCCAGACCAGAATGGCAAGCGTCGCGAGCACCGCCTCGTACACGTGGACGGTGCGCGCCACGTCCCACCCGAGCTTGCTCAGGAACGCGATGAACGGATCCTGGAACCACATGATGGTCCCGGTTGCCGCCATCACGATCGTTCCCCAGACGAGCGCCCAGTACTCGCTCTTCTCGACGTACGAGAAGCGGCCGAAGCGCGGACGGTCCCGCGTGCGGCCGAGATAGTAGCGCACCGCGCTCTTCACGTCCTTGAGATCGCTCGGCCGGAGCAGGATGTCGCGGAAAAACTCGCGGCCGCGCGCGGTTCGGGTCAGGTATCCGATGTGCCAGATCGAGGCTGCAACCATGACGACGCCCGCGACACGGTGGGCGATGCCGCGCCAGTCGAACAAGACTCCGGCGAAACGCCGCACCCCCTCGACCAACCAGGCCTCGGGGTAGCGGAGGGCGAAGCCGGTCAGGACGAGCACCGTGAAGCTCACGAAGAGCGCGCCGTGCTGGAGCCGCTCGTTCGCCGTCATCCGGAGATAGAGCGCCCTTCCCGCGGGCGCCTCGCCTACCTCGAGGCCCCGCCGCACGCCCAGCCGATGCCGGGCCTTTCGGTAGAAGTCGAACCCGTTGTGGATGAACATGCCGCCGATCGTTCCCGCGATCAGGATCGTGTAGATCATCCCGATCCAGTAGAGAAGCGGCTCCTCCGACTCGGTCATCTCGAGATGCACCTTCCCGGAGGCGAACGCGGCCGTGGCGCCCGCGTGGCACTTGCCGCACGTGGCGGCGAGCCGCGCGGGATAGATCGTGCTGCGCGGATCGCTCGAAGGGCGGATGTCGTGGGAGCCGTGGCACGAGGCGCAGTTCGCGGCGGAGACCGACCCGCCCCGGATCGCAAGCCCGTGGAACGAATCCGAGAACGTCTTGAACCGGTCGGTCCGGATTCCGTACTTCGCGGAAAGCCGGACCGACGAGTGGCACGGGGAGCACACTTTCTCGGAGACGTTCGCCGGGGCGACGGGGGACTCCGGGGCTTTCGCCTTGAGAATCGTGTGCTCGCCGTGACAATCGGTGCAGACGGGCGTGTCCACGCTCCCTTTGGCCAACGCGGCGCCGTGCACGCTGCCGGAGTATGCCTTCGCGATCTTCTCGTGACATGCGCCGCATGTGGCGGGGATGTGCATCTTGTTCGCCCGCGAGGCCGGCTCGAATCCCTTGGCCATCTCGTGGCTGCCGTGGCAGTCGGCGCACGTCGCCGACTTGGCGTTTCCGGCGTGGAGGGCGGCGCTGTGCACGCTCTTCTCGTACGCCGCGATGAAGCCGGCGCCCGGCGTCATGCGCGCCCTTACTTGGGCGTCGTCGAGATGGCAGGAGAGGCAGAGCCGCTCTTGCTCGATCTTATGTCGTGCCGAATCCGCCGCAGCGAAGTGGGTTTGCGTGATCGGCTTAAGGTGGCACGTGAGGCAGGTCGGAGCCCCGGGCTGCGCGACGGCCGCGGCCTTGCCGTGCGCGGAGCGCTCGTAGTGCGCGACCTGCTCGGCATGGCAACGGGCGCACGCCGAGTCCTGCACCGCGGCGCTCGCGGTCGAGTCGGGCATCGCGGCAGGGGCCACGCCGTGCGTTCCGTGGCAGCTCTTGCACGAGCGGCTGCGGAGTCCCAAGGCTCCCGCGGCCGCACGGGCTCCCGGTCCTACCCGGGCCCCAGGCGCTCCCGGTCCTGCCGGAGCCACCAGGGCGCCGGCGTGAACGGGGTGCTCGGAGACGGCGTCCTTGTGGCACGACGCGCAATCGACCGGC
>JACQPZ010000185.1 GCA_016207265.1 Candidatus Latescibacterota bacterium
GAGGCGCTTCCCGATCTCTCCGCGCTCTCCGGGGAGCTGGAGCGGGCGCTCGCCGAGGATCTGCCGCTCGTTGCGACCCAGGGTGGCGTCATTCGGGCCGGGTTCGATCCCGAGCTGGACCGGCTTCGCGGGGGCGCGGCGGACGCGCGCACGCGCGTCCTCGCCCTCGAAGCGGGAGAGCGGCAGCGGACGGGAATCCAGACTCTCATGGTCGGCTTCAACCGCGTATTCGGGTACACCATCGAGGTGACGCGGTCCCAGCTCGGGCGCGTCCCTCCCGAATACGTGAGGAGGCAGACGCTCGCGGGAGCGGAGCGATTCGTCACGCCGGAGCTCAAGCGGATGGAAGAAGAGATCGAATCCGCGAGCGAGGAGAGCCGCCGGCTCGAAGCCGGGCACTTCCAGCGACTCCGGGATCTCGCGGCCCGGGAGATGCCGCGGATCCAGGCGGCTGCCAGGGTCCTGGCCGAGGTGGATCTTCATCTCGCGCTCGGGGAGACGGCGGCGCGCGAGCGCTGGATCCGTCCCACGCTCACCGAAGAGCGCGGGCTCAGCCTCACCTCCTCGCGGCACCCGATGGTGGAGCGGTCGCTCGATCCGGGCGCTTTTCAGCCGAACGACCTCACGCTCGATCCCGAGCGGGAGCAGATCTGGCTCATCACCGGCCCGAACATGGGGGGGAAATCGACGTTCCTCCGTCAGGTCGGGATCTGCGTGTACCTTGCCCAGGTGGGATCATTCGTGCCCTGCGCCTCGGCGACCATCGGATTGGTGGATCGGATCTTCACCCGCGTGGGCGCATCGGATCGAATCGCGCGGGGGGCGTCCACCTTTTTCGTGGAGATGGAGGAGACCGCGGCGATTCTGCGCCAGGCCACCGACCGGAGTTTCGTCCTCCTCGACGAGGTGGGGCGCGGCACGAGCACCTACGACGGGCTGAGCCTCGCGTGGGCGGTGACCGAGGCGCTCCACGACTCCTCCCGCGCGCGGCCGCGCACGCTCTTCGCCACGCACTACCACGAGCTGACCGATCTCGAGTCCACGCTCCCACGGCTCAGGAACCGCACCGTGCGGGTCGAGGAGCGCGGGCACGAGATCATATTCCTTCACGCGATCGCCGAGGGTCGGGCCGACCGCTCGTACGGAATCCACGTGGCGCAGCTCGCGGGGGTCCCGGCGCCCGTTCTGCGCCGGGCGCGGGAGATCCTGGCCCGCCTCGAGGAAGGGGACCGCGCGCCGCGCGGCGGGGATCGCGCCGAGACGGCCGCCCCGGAGGCGCCGGGCGCCGCGCCGCGCGGCGGGCTCGGCCCGATGCCGGCGGTGATGGCGGAGAGCCTCGCGAGGGAGCTCGCGCGTCTGGAGGTCGAATCGATGACGCCGCTCGACGCGATGAACGAGCTTGCCCGGCTCCGCGACCGCGCGCAGGAGGGGCGTGAGCATTGACGATCCCGGCGCGAGTCTCTATCCTCGCCGCGCTCCCATGACACGACCCTCCCTGTCCGCCGCTCGCGTTGGGATCGCGACGCTCCTCTTCGTGGCGCTCGCCGCGGCGGCGGGCCCATCGGCCTCACGCGCCGCCGTCGCCGCCACCTCTGCCGGCGCCGTGCGCGCGGACGCACCCGTGGCGACCCTTCCGGTGGACTCCGTTCGCGCCGGCATGACCGCCACGGGCTACAGCGTATTCCGCGGATCCTCGATCGATACGTTCTCCATGACGATTCTCGGCGTGCTGAAGGGAAACCGTCCGGGGGCGGACATCATCCTCGGCCAGGCCCGCGGGGGGTATCTCGAGCGCACAGGGATCATCGCGGGAATGAGCGGGAGCCCGGTCTACGTGGACGGGAAGCTCATCGGGGCCGTCGCCTACACCTGGACGTTCACGAAGGATCCCGTCGCGGGGATCACCCCGATCGGCGAGATGCTCCGAACGCTCCGTGAATCGCCCGACGAGGGGCCCGATGCGCCCGACTCGCGCTATGGATCGCTGGATCCGCCTTCCGCCGAGCGTTCCGCGCTCCCCGGCGAGGCGCGCCCGATCGCGACGCCGCTTGCCTTCTCGGGATTCACGCCCGAAGCGCTCCGGTATCTCGAGCCGTGGCTTGCGGAGCGCGGGTTCGTATCGAGCCCGGGTGGGGGACGCTCGGATGGAGGCTCGTGCGATTCGATCCTCCCTGGCTCCGCGGTGGGCGTGGAGATCGTAAGGGGAGACATGTCGGCGACCGCGTTCGGGACCGCGACCTACCGCGACGGAAACCGCGTGCTCGCCTTCGGGCATCCCTTCTTCGCCATGGGCCGCGTGCAGCTTCCCCTGACCGCCGCCACGGTCCACACCGTGCTCGCGAGCCAGCAGATCTCGGAAAAGGTCAGCTCCGCGACGCGCACGTGCGGAACCCTCGTCGCGGACCGGAGCGTGGGCGTCGCGGGGGTGCTGGGCCGGACGCCGTCCATGATCCCCGTGACGGTCTCGATTCGGGGGCCCCAGGAACGCGAGCGCCGCTTCCGCTTCGAGATCGCCCGGGCCCGGTCGCTCACGCCGGGCCTCGCGGCCGCGACGATCGTGAGCTCGATCTCGGAGGCGGTCTACGACGTGGGGCTCGCGACGACGCGATACGATCTGACCTTCTGGTTGAACGGAGGGAAGCGCGTTCTTCGGCGTGGAGACGCGATCGTCTCTCCGAGCCCGCTTGCCGGAACGGGCGACGACGTGCGCCAGACCCTGCTTCTTCTCCTGATCAACCGCTTCGAGACCGTGCGAATCGATTCCCTCACCGCCGATATCTCGATCGAGGAGGGTCTCGATCAGGAGGTGCTGACCTCGATCCGGGTCAACCCGGCGATCGTGGCGCCGGGCGACTCGGTCCAGGTCGAGCTGACGCTCAAGCCCTCGCGGAAGGCGTCCGAGACGAAGCGCGTGAGGGTGCGGATCCCTCCCGAGACCCCGCCGGGCGAGCTGACGGTCCGCGTCTGCAGCGGGCAGGATACGGATAAGTGGGATCGCGAGCGGGCGCCGGAGACGTTCCAGCCGCAGAGCCTCGACCATCTCCTCGGCCTCCTGGCGAAGGAACGGCGCGGCGACGTGGCGTACGTGCAGCTTTACCA
>JACQPZ010000177.1 GCA_016207265.1 Candidatus Latescibacterota bacterium
AGCTACCACGACGACACGGCCCGGAACGGCGTGTCGTACCGGTATCGTCTCACGGCGCTTCCGGCCGACCCCGCCTTCCAATCCGACGTTTCCGAGCCCGTCACGCCGCACCCGAGCTGGTTCGACACGGCGAAGGGGAACGTCTTCGCCGTGATCACGAGCTTTCTCGTGCTTCTCCTCTATTACATATCGCGCGCGGAGCGGGGAAAGACCTGGTCCTTCCGGACGATCGCGGGGCTGAACGCGATCGAGGAGGCCATCGGCCGCTCGACCGAGATGGGGAAGGGCGTGCTCTACGTCCCCGGGGTCCAGGACATCGACGACATCCAGACGATCGCGAGCATGATCATCCTGGGAAACGTCGCGAAGATGACCGCGAAGTACGAGACCCCGCTCATGGTTCCGACCAATTCGCCCGCGGTCTACACGGTCGCCGACGAGGTCGTGAAGGGAGGATACTCGGACGTCGGGAGAATCGACGCGTACCGCTCGGACCAGGTGCGCTACATCACGACCGAGCAGTTCGCGTACGTCGCCGCGGTGAACGGGATGATGCTGCGGGAGCGTCCCGCCGCGAACCTCCTCCTCGGGGCCTTCTTCGCGGAGTCGCTGCTCCTTGCGGAGACGGGCCACGAGACCGGCGCGATCCAGATCGCCGGCACCGCGAACGTGCACCAGCTTCCCTTCTTCGTCGTCGCGTGCGATTACACGCTCATCGGAGAGGAGTACTACGCGGCGAGCGCCTATCTCTCGAAAGACGCCCGACTCCTCGGGAGCCTCAAGGCCTCCGACACGGTCAAGATCCTGCTCGTCGCGACCATCGTGATCGCGGCCGTGCTCCTGACGCTCGGACATTCCCAGTTGGCCGAGTTCTTCGCGACTCAGTGAGGTTCGAAGCGTGAAACGCGAAATACCGATGCTGATCTCGATCGCCGCGGGGATCTTCGTCCTGATCGGGTTCTTCGTGCCGCATCCCGCCGTCCGGACGACGTACGACGACATCCAGCAGTGGGTCATCATCGTGGTCGCGTTCACGTACGTGCTCGGAATGGCCAACGTGCTCCGCATCAACCTGCGCCAGATTGGCCGGCGCGAGACCGATTGGCCTTACAAGATCGCCCTGGTCGCCGGGCTCTTGGTCACGATGGCGATCGGCTTTTCCGAGGGAACGCGCTACCTGAACGACGGCAGCCGCTTTTCCTGGATCTACAACACGTTCTACTCCTCGATGGCCGCCACGATGTTCTCCCTGCTCGCCTTCTTCATCGCGTCGGCCGCGTTCCGCGCGTTTCGGGTGCGGACCGTGGAAGCGCTGCTACTCGCGGTGGCGGCGTTCATCCTCATGCTGGGCCGCGTCCCGATCGGGCACCTCATCCACCCGGCGCTTCCCGACGTGGCCAATTGGCTCATGGAGATCCCCCAGAACGCGGCGAAGCGGGGGATCCTCATGGGAGCCGCGCTCGGGGTCATGGCGACCGGATTCAGGATCATCCTGGGCATCGAGAAGACGTACGGGTCGGACGGAGGAGGCGGCGCGTGAGCGGCTTCCTGGGAGGCCTCCGGCATCTGGACCGGCGGTGGATCTTCCTCGCCGTGGGGCTCCTGGTCATCGTGCCCCTCATGACCGGGTTCCACTTGGCGCCGGTGCGGCCGAGCGAGCGCGCCCGCGGCTTTTACGAGGCGGTCGAGCGGATTCCGGAGGGATCGACGGTGCTCCTGGCCGGCGATTACGATCCGGGGACGATCGCGGAGAACTACCCGATGCACCTCGCCGCCGCCCGACACCTCATGTCGCGGAATCTGAAGATCATCGCCGTCGCGCTCTACCCCGGCGGACCGCCCCTGAGCGACTTGGTCCTCCGCATCGCCGCCGAGGAATACCACAAGCGCGAGAGCTACGACTACGTGAACCTGGGCTTCAAGTCCGGGAACGAGGTCGTGATGTCCCAGATGGGGAGCAGCATCCCCCGGACGTTTCCGACCGACCGGCGGGGCGTCCCGGTCAGCCAGCTCCCGGTCATGCGGGGGGTGGAGAACTTCCAGCAGATCGCCCTTCTGATCAGCGTGAGCGCGGGGTACCCCGGCACGAAGGAATGGGTGCAGCAGGTCGTGTCCCGATACCACGTGCCCATGGTGGCGGGGGTGACGGCGGTGAGCGCGCCCGAATACTACCCATACCTCCAGGCGGGACAGCTCCAGGGGCTTTTGGGCGGGATGGCGGGCGCCGCCGAATACGAGACGCTCGTGAAGCATCCGGGGCTCGCGACGCACGGCATGGACGCGCAGTCGCTGGCTCACGTGTTCATCGCGATCATGATCCTCCTCGGCAATCTCGCGGCGCTCCCGCAGCGCGCATCGGCGAAGAAATGAAGGCGGGCGCGTGCACCTGAGCGGGGACTTCGGGGTCTGGATCGCGGCGCTCCTGACGCTGGGGATCTTCAGCTTCCTCTACAAGGACAATCCCGCGTACAAATTCTGCGAGCATCTCTTCGTCGGCGTATCGGCGGGCTACTACGTGGTGCTCACCTACTTCTCGGTGGTGAAGCCGAATCTGTTCGATCCTTTGTTCCACGATTTCTCGGGGGACCGCCACTACCTCCTGCTCATCCCGCTCACGCTGGGCGTCCTCCTCTTCTCTCGGTTCTTCCCCAAGGGGGATTGGCTCTCGCGCTGGTCGATCGCGCTCATCCTCGGCGTCTATCCGGCGCTCCGGATCACGGGATTCGGGCAGGGAGACTTCGTGGAGCAGCTCCACGGGACGATCCTGCCTCTTTGGGTAACGGGAGATTGGGTGATGACGGTGAACAACTGGATCCTCATCGTCGGACTGCTCGCCACGCTGATCTTTTTCTTCTTTTCGAAGGAGCACAAGGGGGCGCTGGGATGGACGGCGAAGGTCGGCGTCTACTTCCTGATGGTGAGCTTCGGCGCCTCCTACGGCTACACCGTCATGGCGCGTATCTCGCTTTTGATCGGACGCGTCATGTATCTCCTCCATGATTGGCTGGGGGTGCTTCACCTCTAGCCCGGATGCCGACGTGGGTGAGCTGCCCAACGCGTTCCGCCTTCCTCATCTCGTCGCTCCCGGCGCGTGGCAGATGTCGTCCGATTCAGCGCTCCTCGAGTGGGTCTCGCGCGGGTCGGCCCGTCTCGCGTTTCGAACCTACTCCTGGGATCGCCCGACCCTGAGCCTCGGCCGGAGCGAGCCCTATCCCGATGGCTGGGACGAGGCCGCGCTCGCGCGGGAGGGAATCGCGATCGTGAGGCGCCCGACGGGCGGGAGCGGCGTGCTCCACTGGGAGGAGCTCACGTTCGCGGCGGCGGCCTCGATTCCCGGGCCGTGGGGCGTCGGTCCGCGCGGGTTCGCGAACCGGGTCGCGGACGCGCTCGCGGAGGCGCTGAGCCTGAGCGGCGTCCCCGCGAGCCGCGCGGAGTCGATCGAGCCGGGCTCCGCATCGGGGTCCGCGCCGGGCCGGCGCCGCGCCGTCCCGTGCTTTGCGAGGATCGAGCCCGGCGAAGTGCGCGCGAAGGGATACAAAGTCGCGGGCTTGGCTTCGCGGTTTTCCCGCACGGGGGCGCTCTGCCATGCGTCCGTTCCGCTCACGGCACGGCACCGGGACGTGGCGCGGTTTCGTCTGGGGCGCTCGGAGCGGGCGGATCTCGATCGCCATGCGCGCTCCGCGGGGGAGCTTCTGGGGCGCGCGCCGGATCCCTCGGCGCTCGCGGGCCGCCTCGAACGGGCGATCGAGGCGCGCTTCGGCGTCGTGCTCGAGGAAGGGGACTTTCGTTTGGTGGGGATCGCCGAACCCGCGCTCGTGGCGGCGGCCTCGTGAGCGCGCCGGGATTCCCGTGGTTCCGTCTCACCGTCTTCGCGGTGGCCATGGCGGTGGTGGAAGCGGCATGCGTCGTCACGCTCAAGAAGCTCTATTTCCCGGACGGTTGGGCTCCGCCCTTTCATCCGATCCCCCCGGACGGCCTCCGGATGGAACAGTGGAGGGAGATCGCGACGCTGGTCATGATCGTCGCGGTCGCGTTCCTCGATCGGCCTCCCGTGCGCATCGGGCTCGCCCGGGGGCTCTGGATCTTCGGGCTGTGGGACTTGTGCTATTACCTCTTCTTGCGGATGTGGACCGGATTCCCGGCGCGGATGGGGGACCGCGACGTCGTATTTCTCGTTCCGAGACCGTGGATCGCACCCGTTTGGGTCGCCGGTGTCGCCTCGTTGCTCTGCCTTGCGGCGGCCCTTGTTCTGGTTCGGAGGGCGCTCCCCCGGGCTTCTCACGGGGGAGCCCCCGGGAGCCGATAGATCGGGAGGACGCGGCGCCCGCCTTCCGTGCCGCGTTCCTGAAAGGAGGAAGTTCGGAGATGTCGGAAACCGGTCGTGTGAAGTGGTTCAACGAAGCCAAGGGGTTCGGATTCATCGAGCGTCCGGGCGGACCGGACGTGTTCGTCCACTACAGCGCCATCACGGGCGAGGGGTTTCGAACGCTGAAGGAGGGGGATGAGGTCACGTTCGAGGTGACCCAAGGCCCCAAGGGGCCCCAGGCTTCGAACGTCCAGAAGCGCTGAGCGCGAATCGACCGTGGCCCCCGCCCGCCGGCGGGGGCCCGTTTCTTGAACCGAACGCCTCGCCGGGCTGTGGTACCC
>JACQPZ010000173.1 GCA_016207265.1 Candidatus Latescibacterota bacterium
GGTCACGTCGAACGTCCTGTGGTCCCCCGCCTTGGTGCCGACGAGATTCTTCCGGAACTCCTCGAGCAGGCCGCTCGCGCCAAGCTCGACCAGGGCGTCCTTCTGCTCGGTCTTGCGGATCGGCTTCCCTTTGGCATTCAGCCGCACGTAGTCCACCAGCACGGCGTCCTTGTCACCCGCCTCGCGGTCGACGGCGACCCACTCGGCGGATCGCTCGCGAAGGTCGCCCAGGGCCCGGTTCAGATCCTCCTCCGAAACCGCGATCTCCCGGCTCGGAAGCTCGAGACCGAAATAGTCCTTGGGCGCAACATGAGGTCTGATTTCAACTTGCGCCTCATATGTGAGCGGCTTCCCGCGCGTGAACTCGATCTTCTCGATCGTCGGATAGGAGATCGGCGTGAGCTTCTGCTCGCGGACCGCGGACTCGTACGAGCGCTTCACGACCCGCTCCAGAACCTCGTGCTCCATGGAGTGGCCGAACTGAAGCTCGAGGACGTTCCGGGGCACGTGACCCTTGCGGAATCCGGGTAGCGCCACGCGGCTCCGGAACTCCTCGACCACGCTCTGAAAGGCGCTCTCCAGCTCGTCCGGAGGCACCTCGATCGTGAGGAGCTTCCGCCAGGGTGAGCCGTGGTCGCGAATGTCTACCTTCAAGACCCTTCTCCTTGATTCGGTATGGTGCGAGAGGGGGGAGTTGAACCCCCACGAGTTTCCTCACGGGATCCTAAGTCCCGCGCGTCTGCCAGTTCCGCCACTCTCGCGTAGGCGAACTTGGCAACGAGTGTATCAGCGAAGTGATTGTCCTTCAAGAACATTGCCCGCTCAGGCCGGGGAGGCGGCCTTTGGGGCGGAGCGGACGACCTCGGCGACCCTGGCTACGACCTCGTACCGGCCGAAGGAGGGCATGAGGTAGACCCCCTCCACGAGGCCCCGCGCCTTGAGGAGAAGCGCCCGGCACATCTCGATCCCGACCTCGATTCCTTTCTCTCCCGCGCTTCGCATCGCCTCTCGCGCGTGGTCGGGAATGTTGATTCCGGGCACCTCGTTGTGAAGGAACTCCGCGTGCCGGTGGCTCTGCAGCGGGAGGAGACCGAGCAGAATCGGGATCCGGGTCTTCGGTTTCTCGATCGCTTGGAGGAATCGCGTCAGGGTCTCCAGCTCGTAGAGCGGCTGCGTCATCGTGAATTCCGCTCCCGCTTCGACCTTCTTCCGGAAGCGCTCGATCTCGCTGTCGAAGTCCTCGGCGGCGGGATTCACGGCGCAGCCGATCAGGAATCTCGTCGGCTCGCCGATCGAGTTCCCCGCAAGATCCGTCCCCGCGTTGAGCTGCTTCAGAACCCGGATGAGCCCGATCGAGTCCACGTCGAACACCGCGGTCGCGTTGGGATAATCCCCCGCACGCGGCGGATCTCCGGTCAGCGCCAGGATGTTCCTGAGGCCGAGCGCGTGCGCACCCATTAGATCCGACTGGATTCCCATGAGATTCCGGTCGCGGCACGTGAAGTGGAGAATCGTCTCCACGCCGACCTGGTGCGTGATCATCGTGGCGAGTGCGAGCGAGGACATCCGGACGCGGGCCATCGGGCTGTCCGCGACGTTGATCGTATCGACGCCGGACCGCTTCAGGAATTGCGCTCCCTCGATCATCTTCTTGGGGCGGGCGCCTCGCGGCGGGTCCACTTCGACGCTCACCACGAACTCGCTCCGGGAGAGCTTTCGCGCGAGAAGCGATCGCGAAGCGGGATCCTGATCCGCTACCTCCTCCGCGGGCGGAGCCGGCATGGGGGCCGCGGCGAAGGGCGCGCGGGCCGCCGCGCCTGACGGAGCGGTGGGCGCGGCGAGGGACCCGGCTCCCGCGGCGAGGGACCCGGCCGGCGACCCGGAGGGCGGACCCTCGGCGGTCTCGATCGAAGGCTGGGCGAGGGCCTCCCGCATCCGGCGGATGTGCGCGGGAGTCGTTCCGCAGCATCCGCCGATGAGCCGCGCGCCGGCCGCCTTGAACTGGGCCGCGTATCCCGCGAAATAGTCGGGGGACGCGAGGTAGAGGAAGCGTCCGTTCACGAAGCGGGGGAGCCCGGCGTTCGGCATCACCGAGATCGGAAGCTCGGTGCGGCGCTTGATCCGCTGGATGATCTCGAGAAGCTTCTGCGGGCCGACGCTGCAATTCGCGCCCAGGACGTCCACGCCCAGGGTCTGGGTCGCGCGCACCAGGTCTTCCGGATACGCGCCGTAGAGCGTGCGCCCGTCTTCCGTGAAGGTCATCTGCGCGACGAGCGGGAGATCGGTCACGCCGCGCACCGCCTGCACCGCGAGCTTCATCTCCTCGAGGTCGGTCTGCGTCTCGATCAAGACGAGGTCCACGCCGCCTTCGACGAGACCCTCGGCCTGCTCGGAGTACGCTTCGAGCGCCTCGTCCTTCGAGATCGTGCCGATCGGCGCGACCGGCTTCCCGAGCGGTCCGATCGCGCCCGCGACGAACACCGCCTCTCCGACTTCCTCGCGCGCGTTCCGCGCGATCTGGGCGCCCGCGCGGTTCACGCGCCTCGCTTCTTCCGCGGCCCCGTGCGCTCCGAGGCGAAATCGGTTCGCGCCGAACGTGTTCGTCTCGATCAGCTCGGCGCCCGCGCGGATGTAGTCGCGGTGGACGCCTTGGACGAGCATCGGGTCGGTCACGTTCAGGAGATCGAAGGACCGGTCGAACGGAATGCCGCGGTCGTAGAGGAGCGTGCCCATGGCGCCGTCGGCCAGGACCACGCGCGATTCGAGACCGGCGAGAAAGGGGTGCTTCATGCGGGACATCGTACTATACTGCGCGACTCGCCGATTCACGAAATCGTGGAGAGCCTCTTCGATGAACATCGTGGTCTTCGTCAAGCAGGTGCCGGACACCGAGACGCGCATCCAGCTCAAGGACGGCGTCGTGGACACTTCAAGCGTGAAGTGGGTCGCGAATCCCTACGACGAGTTCGCGATCGAGGAGGGGCTCCGCATCCGCGAGCGGCTCGGCCAAGGCAAGGTCACCGTGGTGAGCCTGGGCCCCGACCGCGTGAAGGAAGCGATCAAGTACGCGCTCTCTCTCGGCGCGGACGAGGGGGTCCACGTCAAAGGGGATGAGGTCGCGCTCTCGGACCCGCTGGCCGTCGCAACGGTCCTCGCCGCCGCCGCGCGAAAGCTCGGCTTCGATTTGATCCTCACCGGGAAGCAGGGCGTGGACCACGATTGGTCGCAGGTTGGCGTCATGCTTGCCGAGATCCTCGACCTCCCCCACGTCTCGGTGGTCGTGCACCTCGAGGTCGATCCCGACGCGAAGAAGGGCAAGGCGAAGCGCGAGGTGGAGGGAGGAGCCGAGCTTCTGGAATTCGACCTCCCGGCAGTGATCACCGCGCAGAAGGGCCTGAACGAGCCGCGGTACGCCTCGCTCAAAGGGATCATGGCGGTGAAGAAGAAGGTGATCCCCGAGTGGAGCCCCGCCGATCTGGGGCTCGATCCCGCGTCCCTCGCGGAAGGAGCCGCCACGATCCGCTTCGTCGACTTCGCCCTGCCGCCTCCACGTCCCGCGGGAAGGATTCTCGAGGGAGATCCGGCGGATACCGCGCGCGAGCTGGTGCGGCTTCTCCGCGAGGAGGCGAAGGTCATCTGATGGCGCCCACGTTCGCGGTCTTGGCCGAGACGAAGGATGGCGTCGCGCGCAAGGTCACGCTCGAGATGCTCGCCGAGGCGCGCCGGCTGGCTCAATCGGCGGGCGGCGGGTCGGTCGGTGCGATCGCGCTCGGCCCGCTCGATGCGGGCGAGCCCGCGCGGCTGGCCCAACACGGCGCCGACCGCATCGTCCACGTGGAGAGTGCGTCCCTGACCACCTATTCCGCCGAGGCCTTCTGCGGAGCGGCTCAGGCGGCCCTGGGGCAGGCGAAACCCGATTCCCTCTTCATCGCCGCCACATCGCAGGGCAAAGACCTGGCACCTCGCCTCGCGGCCAGGCTTCGGGTCGGCCTCGCCTCCGATTGCGTGGGATTCGAGATCCGAGACGGCGAGCTGGTCGCGCGCCGCCCCATCTACGCCGGAAAGGCGTTCGGCCGCGTGTCGTGGAGCACCGCCCGGCCGCGAATCGCCACGGTTCGTCCGAACACCTTCGCTGCCCTTCCCGCTGACGCCGCGCGGAAGGCGGAGGTGGAGAAGGTGGCTCTCGAAGCCGTGAACGTGCGCGCCCGTGTCGTCGGCTTCGAGAAATCGGAAGGCGAGATGCTCGATCTGACCGAGGCGAACATCATCGTGAGCGGCGGACGCGCCATGCAGGGGCCCGAGAACTTCGAGCTTCTGCGCCGCCTCTGCACTGTGCTCGGCGCAACGCTCGGCGCCTCCCGCGCCGCGGTGGACGCGGGCTGGATCGATCACAGCCACCAGGTAGGACAGACCGGAAAGGTCGTGAATCCGACCGTCTACATCGCGGTGGGAATCTCGGGGGCGATCCAACACCTCGCTGGGATGTCCTCGTCGCGCACGATCGTGGCCATCAACAAGGACAAGGATGCTCCCATCTTCAAGGTGGCTTCGTACGGGATCGTCGGAGACCTCTACCAGATCGTCCCCAAGCTGACCGAAGAGTTCGCGAAGGTCCTGAGGGAATAGGGAATCGATGCGGACCCGGACGATCCACGCTCTCGCGATCCTCGTGCTCGTCACGGTCCTGGCGGGCGCGGTGGCGGGACCGGCGTCCCGCGCCCAAGCGGTTGTGGGACCAGCGCCCCGCGCCCAAGCGGACCAGGGTTACCGGAGGGCGCCGAAGGCGGTCCGCGAGGTGCTCGACGCCCAACCGCTCCCCACGGTATGGGTCAGCCCTGCCCGCGACGAGATCATTCTCGCGCAGACGCGAACCTATCCACCGATCGGCGATCTCGCCGCTCCGATGCTTCGTCTTGCAGGGGTGCGCGTGAACCCCCGCACGAACGCCCAGCACCGCGCCGCGTATTGGCTCGCGCTCACTTTGAAGAGCCTTCCGGAGGGAGTGGAGCGCCCGATTGCGCTCCCGCCAGGTGCGCGCGTGGGATTCCCCATGTGGACCGCCGATGGAAAAGCGTTCGCGTTCACGAACACGACCGACGATGGGGTCGAGCTGTGGGTGGCAGACGTGGCGACGGCTCAGGCGCGTCGCATCGAAGGGATCCGCGTGAACCCGCTCCTCGGCACCGGGATTCAGTGGATGCCCGACCAGCGTACGCTCTTCGTGCGGACGGTTCCGGACGGCCGCGTGGGCCCGCCGCCCGAGCCCACGGTCCCCGAAGGTCCGAAGGTTGAGGAAGGGAGCGGGAAGTCCGGCATCGGGAGCACGTACGAGAGCCGCGACGTGCTCCGGAACGCTCACGACGAAGCACTCTTCGATTACTACTGTACGTCTTCCCTGCTCCTCGTCGATCCCGTAACCGGAACCTCGACCCGCCTCGGCAAGCCGGATATCTACGCGGGCGTGACGCCCTCGCCGGACGGCGCCCACTTCCTCGTGGAGATCATTCATCGCCCGTATTCCTACCTCCATTCGTTCTGGAGATTCCCGCGGGAGGTCGAGATCTGGGATCGGAGCGGCTCGCTCGAGCACCGGCTCGCGAGCCTTCCGCTCGCCGACGAGGTCCCTATTCAGGGCGAGCCCAAGGGCCCGCGGTATTACACGTGGCGATCGAATGCGCCGGCGACGCTCGTGTGGGCGGAGGCGCTCGATGAAGGCGATCCGGGTACGAAAGTTCCCCATCGCGATCGGCTCTTGATGTCGGAGGCGCCGTTCAAGTCCTCTCCGACGGAGATCCTGCGACTTCCAGAAAGGTTCGACGGAATCGTTTGGGGCGAAGCGGGCGGACTCGCCCTCGTGGACGAGTTCGACCGCGAACGGCGCTGGTACCGGACGCTCGCGATCGATGCCGACACTCCCTCCACGCCGCCCCGCGTGATCTGGGATCTCAGCGCGAATGACCGATACGGAGATCCGGGATCGCCCGTGTGGAGGATCCTTCCCAATGGGCGTTGGGTGATGCAGCAAGACGGCGGCTGGATCTACCTCTCGGGATGGGGCGCGACGCCCGAGGGCGATCGTCCGTTCCTCGACCGATTCAACGTGAGCACCATGGAGAAGGAGCGCCTCTTCCGCTCCGACCGCGATCATTACGAGTCGTTCGTATCCTGGATCGACGTTCCGGCGGGCCGTTTTCTGACGCGACGCGAGAGCCCGCGGGATCCGCCCAACTTCTACGTGCGGACGCTGGGAGCGCCGCTCCGCGGACCGATCGACTCGCTCGAAGCTGCCCGCTCCTCGAGCCTTCAGCGCGTGACGCGCTTTCGCGATCCGACGCCGCAACTCCGATCGATCACCAAGCGGATCGTGAAGTACGAGCGGGCGGACGGCGTTCCGCTCTCGCTCACGCTCTATCTCCCGCCCGGGTACCGGAACGGGACGCGGCTCCCGACCATCCTATGGGCGTATCCCCTCGAGTACTCCGACCCCTCCACCGCGGGGCAGGTCTTCGGCTCGGAGCAGCGCTTCACGCAGTTTCTCGGTGCTTCGCCGCTCTTCTTCCTGCTCCAGGGCTACGCGGTGCTCGACAACGTGGCGATGCCGGTGATCGGGCATCCCGACAGCGTGTACAACACGTACCTCGAGCAGCTCGGTTCGAACGCGAAGGCGGCGATCGACAAAGCCGCGGCGCTGGGCGTGACGGACCGCAACCGCGTGGGGGTCGCCGGCCACAGCCACGGCGCGTTCATGACCGCGAATTTCCTGGCGCATTCGGATCTATTCCGGGCGGGGATCGCGCGGAGCGGGGCCTTCAACCACACGATCCGCCCCTTTGGCTTTCAGACGGAGCGCAGGACGTACTTCGAGGCTCCCGAGTCCTACATCCGCCTGTCGCCCGCCCTGCACGCGGACCAGATCGACGAGCCGCTCCTCCTGGTCCACGGCGAGCTGGACGTGAACCCCGGAACCGTGCCGCTCCAGTCGGAGCTGCTCTACAAGGCGGTCGTGGGAACCGGTGGAACGGCGCGGCTCGTGGTGCTCCCGTACGAATCGCATGGA
>JACQPZ010000183.1 GCA_016207265.1 Candidatus Latescibacterota bacterium
GCGGCTCACAGCACCCGGCGCAATCCGTCGACCAGGCGCTCGAGTTCCGACGGGGTCCCGACGCTGATCCGGGCGTATTCGGGGGAAAGCCCGAACGGGGTCACGGGACGGATGATGACACCCAACCCCTCTAGGGCCCGGGACGCCTCCACGGCCGAGCCCGGGAAGCGGGCGAGCACGAAGTTCGCCCACGTGGGAGTGCACGAGACGCCGAGCCGGGAGAGTTCGCGTAGGAGGAACTGCTTCCCCGCTTCGTTGAGGACCCGGCTTCGGGAGACCTGTTCCCCGTCGCGGAGGCTCGCGCGCGCGGCCGCCTGTCCCATGCTCGTCACGTTGAACGGAAGCCGCACCCGGTGGACCAGCGCGGCCAGCTCGGGTGTGAAGAAGCCGTAGCCGACGCGAAGCCCCGCCAGCGCATAGATCTTCGAGAAGGTCCGAAGCACCGCGACCTGCTTCCCTTTGCGAAGGTAGTCGAGCCCGTTCGGATATTCGGGGTCGGTCACGTATTCGAAATAGGCTTCGTCGAGAATGGTGAGCACGTGGTCGGGAACGCGGTCGAAGTAGGCGTCCATCTGGCGACGGCCGACGATCGTTCCCGTTGGATTGTCCGGGTTCGAGAAGTAGACCAGGCGCGTGCGCTCGTTCACCGCGGCGAGCATCGCAGGCGGATCGTGGAACAGGTCCTTTCCGGGAACCTGGACGAGCTTCCCGCCCGCGACGCGCACCGCGATCGCGAACATCATGAACGCGGGGGCGGACATGACCGCCTCGTCGGCGGGGCCGAGGTGGATCCGGCAGAGCACGTCGATCAGATCGTTCGAGCCGGAGCCGACCGCGATCTGCTCGAAAGGAACTCCCCAGAAGGAGGAGAGCGATTCCCGAAGGTAGAAGGAGCTTCCGTCCGGGTACCGGTTGACGCTCCGCGCCGCCTCCCCCATCGCTTCGACCGCAAGAGGCGACGGCCCCAGCGGATTCTCGTTCGAGGCGAGCTTGATCGCGCCCGAAATCTTGAGCTCCCGCTCCAGCTCCTCCACGGGCTTCCCCGGAACGTAGGGCTCGAGCGAGCGGATTTCGGTCCGGATGGGTTCCATCGTGCGCGCCGACATCAGCGTCCTCTACGTCGACTTCGTGTCGCCGGCCGCAGTGTATCACCCCCCATCGGCCCCGGGAAAGCGTCGGGGATACCCGCGGATCGCCGGAGCGAGCGCACTTCGCCCTGGGTGAGCGGACGCACGGCGCCAGGCGCGAGGGCGCCGAGGCGGATCGGCCCGAACTGGATGCGAAGCATCCGCTCCACGTGGAGACCGGCCGCCCGCGCGAGGAGCCTCACTTCCCGCTTCTTCCCCTCGAGGATCTCGATGAGGAGTCTTCCGAGGCCGCGCTCCTGGCCTTCCAGGATGACGCGCCTCGGCAGGATCTCGACACCCTCGATCACGGCGCCGCCCCGCAGCGTCCGCATCGCCTGCGCGGCGGGCACCGGCGCCACCCAGACGCGGTAGAGCCGGCTGAGCGCCGTCCGCGGGTGGAGGAGCGCTTCCGCCAGCGCCCCGTCGTCCGTGAAGAGGAGCAGTCCCTCGGTGGGGAGATCGAGCCTCCCGACGGCGTGGAGACCCCGGACGCGATCGCCAAGCGCCTGAAACACGGTCGGATGTCCCCCCTGGCTTCTTCGGCTCACGAGAATCCCGGCGGGCTTATGATAGGCGAGGTACCGGTGTTCCTTCTTCCAGACGAGGAGCTTCCCATCGAGGGTGATCCGGTCGCGGAGCGGATCGACGGAGGGACCCATGCCGGCCGGCGGCAGGCCGTTCACGCGGACCCTGCCCTCGCGGATCCAGCCGTCCGCTTCGCGCCGGGAGCCCGCGCCGGCGCGGGCGAGAAACAGGTTAAGACGCACCGTCGCCGGTCGTCACCTCCGCGGTGGGCTCGGCCACGCGCTCGCGCTCCTCGAGAACGGGCCCCAGCTCCTTCAGCTCGGGCAGATCCGAGAGATCGTTCAGCCCCATGTACGCGAGGAATTCGGGCGTCGTGGAGTAGAGCAGCGGACGTCCCACTCCCTTCGACCGGCCCCTGATCGTGACCAGGGTCCGCTCGAGAAGCGTGTGGAGCACGCCGGCCGAATCCACCCCTCGGATCAAATCGATCTCGACCTTCGTGATCGGCTGGCGATAGGCCACGATCGCGAGCGCCTCGAGCGCGGCCTTGCTCAGCCGGATCTTCCGGCGCGAGCGAAGCATCTGCTCCACCCAGGGCGAGCACTCCTTGCGCGACAGAATCTGGTACCCGCCCGCAAGCTCGACCAAGACGACGCCGCGGTCGCCGTGCTCGTATTCCTCACGGAGATCGGCGAGGAGACGTCGCACGTCCTCGGGGCTTCGGTCTCCCAGCACCTCGACCAGGACCGCGAGGCCGACCGGAACGTCGCTCGCGAAGAGCACTGCCTCGAGGATCTGCTTGGGGGTCGGCATGGCGGTCATCCCTCCTCGGTGTGGATCGTCCCGTGCTCCTCGTCCATGCGCCACGCGATCCAGATCGGCCCGAACAGCTCCTCTTGCGCCACCGTGACGCGCTCCTGCTTCAATAGCTCCAAGAGTCCCAGGAACGCCGTGATCTTCTCAATCCGCGTCACGAATTGCGAGAGGACCTCGTGGAAGAGCGCCCGTTTCTCCCGGCGGAGCGTATCCCGGATGACCGAGATCGCCTCCTCCAGGCTGATCGGCTCGGCCGTGATCGTATGGACGATCGGCGGTGCCGCGCGCTTCAACACGTCCCTGAGCGCGTCGAGGAGCCGGAAGAGGCTCACGGGCTGAAGCTCGCCCTCGCTCGGATCCTCGAGCTGCGCGGGCGCTCCCCGATCGAACAGGAGGCGCCGCTCCCCCTCGAGTCGCTCGAGATCGCGCGACGCCTCCTTGAAGCGCCGGTACTCGAGGAGCTGCCGCACCAGGCCCTCGCGCGGATCTTCTTCCTCCTCCTCGGCGATCGCGGGGGGAAGCAGCATGCGCGCCTTGATCCGCATGAGCGTGGCGGCCATGACGAGGAACTCGCCCGCGACCTCGAGATCCAGCTCGCGCATCAGCTCCAGGGTCTCGAGATACTGCTGCGTGATGCGGGCGATCGGAATGTCGCTGATGTCGATCTCGTCCCGCTGGATCAGGTGGAGGAGAAGATCGAGGGGACCTTCGAACGCGGGAAGCTGGACGCGGATGAGGCTCGCGGATTCGCTCGCCGCAACGTCCGCGCGGGCGTCGGCGGCCGCAGGGGCGTCGGCGGCCGCGCGGGTAGCCGCATCGGCGGCCGATTCGGGGGCTTCGGTGCGAATGTCGCTCATCGGATTCGGATATCGCTCATGCGAGTTTCATCGCCTCGCGGACCTCGCGCATCGTGGCCTGCGCGATCGCCCGGGCGCGTTCGTCTCCCATCCGGAGGGCCTCGCGGACCCGCTCGGGATGCGCCTCCAGCTCGCTCCGCCGCTCGCGGATCGGGCGAAGCTCCTCGGCCAGGACGGCGGCGAGATCGCGCTTGTCGGCGACGCAACCCAGCCGGCCCGCGCGGCAGTCGGCCTCGATCCTGGTGGCGTTCGCCGCGTTGAACGCCCGGTGATATGCGAACACGACGCATCCGTCCGGGTTCCCGGGGTCGTTCACGCGGATCTTCTTCGGATCCGTGTACGCGGTCCTCATCTTCGACGCGATGGCCTCCGGAGAATCGGAGAGAAGGACCGCGTTGTCCAGCGACTTGCTCATCCGCCTCGCATCGAGGCCCGGAGCCCGCGCGAACTGGGTCAGCTTCGCCTCCGGCACCGGGAACACCGGGCCGTAGAGACTGTTGAACTTCCGCGCCATCTCCCGGGTGATCTCGACGTGCGGCACCTGATCCTCGCCGACCGGCACGAGGTTCGCCTTGTAGAGGAGGATGTCCGCCGCCATGAGCACGGGATAGCCCAGATGGCCGTAGCTGACCGTCTCTTCGAGATGAAGGTCGCGCACCTGCTCTTTCACGGCGGGGTTCCGCTCGAGCCGGCTCGTCGTGATGAGCATGGAAAAGAGGAGGTGAAGCTCGGCGTGCTCCTTCACGTGGGACTGGATGAAGACGGGGCTTTTCTCGGGATCGATCCCCGCCGCGAGCCAATCGGTCACCATCTCGAACGTGTTCGGCGCAATCTGGTCGACGTGCTCGTAGTCGGTCGTGAGGGCGTGCCAGTCCGCCACCATGTGGAGATTCTCGCAGCTATCTTGCAATCGGACCCAGTTCTGGAGCGCCCCCAGGTAATTCCCGAGGTGCAAACGCCCGGTGGGACGCATGCCGCTCAGGATCCGAGGCCGCTTCGCGGGCTTCGTCTGCTTGGTCGCGGCGTCGCTCAGAGCATTCCTCCCGTGAAGAGCCCTCCCAGAACATAGACGACCGGCGAAATGACGTAGCCGAAGATATTGAATCCGGTCGCCATCCCAAGAACGACGATCCCAAGAAGCACGAAGGGTCCCGCGTACTCGAACCGGCGATAGCGTTCGGCGGCCACGGGACTCAGGAGCCCCGTGAGGATTCGGGAGCCGTCCAGCGGAAAGATCGGGATCAGGTTGAACGCGGCGAGGCCGAGGTTCAGGAACACGCTCCCTTCGACCATGTAGAGCAGAAGCCTCGTCGAAACACTCTGCTCGGGCAGGGGTGCCGCGACGCGGTAGATCGTCCCGAACAGAAGCGCGAGTAGAACGTTCGAGATGGGCCCCGCGAGGGCGATCCACATCATGTCGCGGCGCGGATGCTTCAGATGCCGCTCGTCCACCGGCACCGGCTTCGCCCAACCGATCCGCTGGGTCAGGGCAAACACGATCGTTCCGGTCAGGTCGAGATGTGCGAGCGGATTGAGCGTGAGCCTCCCGAGGAGCCTGGCGGTCGGATCGCCGAGGCGGTTCGCGACGAACGCGTGGCAGAATTCGTGGAAGGTCAGCGCGAAGAGGAGCGGCGGGACGATGAGGAGGATGCGCGTTACATCGCCCACGGACGCCTCCCTCCCTGTCCGCCCCGAACGGCGCGGATCGCTAGAGCTTCGACTCGCCCTTCACGGGCGTGATGGTCGATTCAACGGAGTGCGTGAGCCAACGCTCGGCCGCCACCCGAACGCTCTCGGGGGTCAGGCTGAGGAGCGATTCCTCGAACCGGCGCAGGTAATCGTACCCGACGCCGGACACCTCGAACTGGGACATGGCGCGGGCACGGGCGAGCGGATCGTTCTGATTCTGGAACGTGCCGTTCTGCACACGCTTGAGCTGCGTGTTCCATTCGCCCTCGTCGAGAGGCGTCGTCTTGAGCCGCGCCATCACTTCGGCGACGCTGTCGCGGGCGGCCGGCGCGTTGGCCGGCGTGGCGGCGAGGTAGACGGCGATCGAGGAGCGCTTCGGGTAGGGGGCGTAGATCACCCCCACCGCGGTCGCAAGCCCTGACTGAGGCAGCCAGAAGGTGATGGGCGACCGGTCCGCAGACGCGAGGTAGGATTCGATGATCTTGAACGCCGCGTGATCGGGAAGATCCTCGTTGCCGGGTGCCGGGTAGCCGAACGCGAGACAGGCCGCGCGAATCTCCCGCTCTGCCGTCACGCTCGTATCCGCGCCGAGCGGAATCGGATCTCCGGAGGAGGGTCGGGGCCGCTCGCCGCGCGGGGCCGACGCGAACGCCTTCTCGAGGTGGGCGAGCACCTTCTTGCCGTCGAAGTTCCCCACGAAACAGACCGCCATGTTTTCGCCCACGAATAGCTTCTGGTGGAGCGCGACAACGTCCTTCCGGCGGCAATCCGCGATTCCGGAGACCGTGCCGGCCACGGGCCGCTCCAGCGGGCTGCCGCGATACATCGCGGCGAGGAAACCGCTGTACGCGGCCTTGAGGGGGCTCTCCTGCTCCTCCGCAGCCGCCGTGAGGGCGCGCCGCCGCGTCCCCTCGATCGCGGTGTCCGGGAATGACGGATGAAGCACCACCTCTGCCAGGAGGTCGATCGCCTGGTCCGTCTGCTCCCGGCTCCCGCTGATCGCGATCTGGCCGAGATCGGGACCCGCTCCGCTCTCGAGCCGCACGCCCGCGGCGAGGATCCGCAACGCAAGCTCCGCGGGCCGATACATCTCCGTCCCCGCCGTGAGCGCCTTGATGAGCACCTGGGTGCGGCCGGCGTCGTCGATCGACTCGTAGACGGTGCCCATGCGAAGCGCAACGGCCCCCGCCACGCGCTCGCTCGTCCGCTGCTCCTGAACGAGGAGGGTCA
>JACQPZ010000175.1 GCA_016207265.1 Candidatus Latescibacterota bacterium
ACCCCGACTCGGGCCGTCTCCGGCCCGCGAAGTCGCGCGCGAACTCCACGGGCGAGAGAAACGTGCCCAGCGGATCGGCTCCGATCGTGAGCAGGAGGTCGGCTCGGTCGAGCCGGTAGTGCGGCAGGAGCCGCTCCCCGTAGCAAAGCTCCTGGGCCCGCGAGATCGCGTCGCTCGAGACCGCGTCGTAGGTCACGTGCTCCACGGCCGGGAAGATCTTGAGGAACTCGTCGATCAGAGCGTGCGTCGTGGGGCTCGTGATCGTGCCCGTGAGCAGGACCACCTTCCCGCTCCGCTCGCGCGCCTGGCGAAGCGCCTGGGTTGCTTTCGTGTCGACCTCGCCCCACGTGCTGGCGCGGGTCGCGCCGGTCGCCCGGGCGACACCCACGGGGCCCCGGAGCCGGTCGGGATCGTAGAGATCGAGGAGCGACGCCTGCCCGCGCGCGCACAGTCCGCCGCGGCTCACGGGGTGCTCCTTCATCCCTTCGAGCTTGATCGGACGGCCCTCGCGCGTCTTGACCAGCACGCCGCAGGCGGCCGGACATGCGGCGCACGTGGACGCGTACCAGACCGGTTTCCCGGGGATGATCTCCTCGGGAGCCTTGATATAAGGAAGAATTTTCTCGACCGGCTTCCGCGAGCAGCCCGCCGCGGCGAACGCGGCCCCGGCCCCGATCAGTTTCAGGAACTGGCGGCGCGAGGGCGATTCCGCGGGCTCCTCGGACGGCGTGAGGAACTCGCGCGCGCGAAGCTCCGCCACCTCCGGAGCCCCGCTTAGCTCGGCGAGCGTACGCCAGTGCTTCGGGCGGCCGTTCGTCTTGGTCTCGCTCATCGCTCCCGCCCGTCTAGACGTGGCACGTGTTGCACTCCACCGAGGCTTTCTCCTGCCTGTGGCAACTGATGCACATCCCCATCTTGAGCGACGTGGACTGCCGGATGACGTCCATGTTCTGGACCTGGCCGTGGCACTTCTGACACTCGATGCCCTTCGCGACGTGCCACTGGTGGCTGAAGTAGACGTAGTCCGGCACCCGGTGGACCCGCACCCAGGGGACCGATTTCCCCGCCTGGTACAGTTGGGTGAGCTGCTGGATCGTCGGGCGCTCGGTCCGAACGACGGTGTGGCAATTCATGCACACGGCCGCCGGGGGCACGGTCGCGTACCGCGAGCGCTCCGCGTTCGAGTGGCAGTACAGGCAGGGGATCTTGTTCGTCCCGGCGTGGATCAGGTGGCTGAAGGGAATGGGCTGCGTCGGCGCGTAGCCCACGTTGCTGAACGTGTCGAGGAACGCCCACCCCCCCAGGACGACCAGAGCCAGTACGACTGGAATGGTCCGTTTTGCCGTGGCGTTGCTCAAGTTACCCGGGTCCACTTCCTCGATGGGTCTACGGTCGGCGGCGGCACGAAACAGCCCGCGCGGAAATAAGATCGTGAATAATGTCACTAGCCCTCCGGATCGTCAAGCGGATTGATGCACGGCGGGGCCAGGAACGGCTTGCCAACGGAGCACGTGGGGCTGTATCACGTCCGGGGACCCACAAGAGTCCCCGTCCCCCGGAGAACCGGTGCCCTTCGAACTGATCCTGGCGGTCGTCGCCGCCGTATCCGCCGCCATCGCCGCAGTCACGGGGTTCGGCATCGGTAGCCTCCTCACGCCGACGCTCGCCTTCGCCGTGGGCACCAAGCTCGCGGTCGCGGTCATCACGATCCCGCATCTCATCGGCACGACCCAACGCTTTTGGCTCCTGCGCCGCCACGTCGATCGGCGCGTCCTCCTCGGGTTCGGCATCACGAGCGCGGCAGGCGGACTCATCGGAGCGCTCCTCCATGCAGTCGTGTCGAGCAGGGGACTCAGCCTGGTCTTCGGGGCGCTGCTCCTCATGGCCGGGCTCTCCGAGCTCACGGGCTGGGTCGCGCGGGTCCGCTGGGGGCGGCGCGCCGCATGGGCCGCGGGCGCTCTCTCGGGCATGCTCGGCGGACTGGTCGGCAACCAGGGCGGCATCCGCTCGGCCGCGCTTCTCGGTTTCCATGTGCCGAAGGAGTCATTCGTCGCGACCGCGACCGCGATCGGACTCTTCGTCGACGGGGCTCGCCTGCCTGTGTATCTCGCGACGCAGGGACGCGAGATCGCGGGCGCGTGGCCGTTCCTACTGAGCGCCGCTGCCGGGGTCGTGATCGGCACGGTGCTGGGGACACGGCTGCTCAGGCGCCTCCCGGAGCGCGGATTCCGGCGCGTTGTCGCCGTCCTGCTTCTCTTGCTCGGCCTTTACATGATGATCCAGCGTGGGGGATGACGCGGGGGATCGCGGCCTCTATACTCGCCACCTCGTGACTCAGGTCGATTCCATGATCGGTGAGAGCGCCCCGGCGAGGGCCGGATCCCCATGGGAGTGCCTTCTTGCCTCGGAGGTTGAGGCCCGCTGCCGGCCCGTGCTCCTCTGGGAAGCGCCCGACGGCGAGGAGATCGCCGGAATCGGCGCCGCCGCGCGGATCAGCGCTTCGGGTGACGCCCGGTTCGAGGAGGCCCGGCTCGGAATCGCACAAGCCCTCGATGCGGCGGCGCACCGGGGTCCCTTGCCCGACGGCTTCCCCGGCGCGATCGCGGTCGGCGGATTCTCGTTCGCGGCCGATGAGCCGCGAGGCGGTTGGCCGGGCTTTCCGGATGCTCTCTTCTTCGTCCCGGAGAGGCTCTTTTGGCGAAGACGGGGCGGCCGGACGATCGAGACGCGGTGGAGCGTTTCAAGCGTCGGGCGAGCGGACGGGGACGCGACACCCGATCCCCCGTGCGCGGCACGCGGCATGAGCCGCGAGAGCTGGGGAGCCGCTGTCCGCGCGACCCTCGAGCGCGTCCATGAGGGAGCGATCTCCAAGGCCGTTCTCGCGCGCTCGTTGGACCTCGACCTGGGCCCGCGGACGGATCCGGTCGGGATCCTCGAAAGGCTGCGGTCCGCGTATCCCGGGTGCTATCGATTCCTGATCGCGGACGGGCGAGGGGGCGTGTTCCTGGGCGCGAGCCCCGAGCGGCTCGTGAGGCTCGCAGAAGGAGCGGTTTCCACCGAGGCCGTGGCCGGCACGATCCGCAGCGGGCCTGGCGCCGACGACGAACCGCTCGCGATCGCGCTCACGCAAAGCTCGAAGGACCGCGCCGAGCATGAGATGGTCCTCCGCCACCTCGTGGACACCCTGCGCCCGAGCTGCTCGAGCCTCCACGCGCCCGCGCATCCGGGCGTGATGCGGCTTCCGCACCTCTTCCACCTTCGAACGCCGGTGGAAGGACGCGCGCTCGGGAATCCGAACATCCTCGATCTCGTCTCGCGACTCCATCCGACGCCGGCCGTCGCCGGATTGAAACGGGAAGCGGCGCTCGAATGGATCCGATCGGCGGAAGCTCTGAGCCGCGGCTGGTACGCCGGAGCCGTCGGATGGGTGAACGCGCGCGGCGAGGGCGATTTCGCGGTCGGGATCCGTTCGCTCGCGATCCGGGGAACCCGCGCGCGCGTCTTCGCGGGAGCGGGAATCGTCGCCGGCTCGGATCCCGATCGCGAGTGGGAGGAGACCGAAATCAAGATGAAGGGGATCCTCGATGCCCTCGCGCGTCGCTGAAGACGCAACGCCGCCTGCCCGCGAGGCGCCGCCCCTCGCCGCCTCGGGCGCGCTCAACGTCGCCTGGGCCGACCGCTTCGTGGCCGCGCTCCATGCCGCCGGCGTGCGGCACGTCGTCATCTCCTCGGGGTCGCGATCGGCGCCGCTCGCGCTCGCGTTCGACCGCTCGCCGATCACCACCCACGTCTCGCTCGACGAGCGCTCCGCGGGCTTCTTCGCGCTGGGTCTCGCGAAAGCCTCGCGCCGCCCGGCGGCGCTCGTCTCGACGTCGGGAACGGCCGCCGCGAACCTTTTCCCCGCGATCGTGGAGGCGCGCCATGCCCGCGTCCCGTTGATCGTCGCGACCGCGGATCGTCCTCCCGAGCTGCGCGACACGGGTGCCGCCCAGACGATCGATCAGATCAAGATGTTCGGAGGCGCCGTCCGGTGGTTCGTGGAGGTCGGAACGCCCGACGGCTCCCCGCCGATGCTCGAGTACGTCGCCTCCCTCGGAGCCCGCGCGGCATCCGAGTCCACGCGCGCTCCCGCTGGGCCCGTGCATCTCAACTTCGCGTTTCGAGAGCCGCTCGTCCCGGAGCCGGACGCGCTCCCGCCGCTGCCCGAGCCGCCGGCATGGTCCGGCGCGGCGCCCGAGCCCTCCCCACCCGCCCGCGGCGCGATCGACGCGCTCGCGAAGGCGATCCGCTCGCGCCCCCGCGGGCTCATCGTGTGCGGGCCCGACGACGCGCCGACTCCTTTCTCCGACTCGGTGGCTCGGCTGGGCGAGCGGTGCGGGTACCCCGTGCTCGCGGATCCCGCGTCCCAGGTCCGGTTCGGCGCGCGCGAGGGGTCCGCGATCCTCGGCGCTTACGACGCGTTCCTCCGATCCTCGGCGTTCGCGACGCGGCACGCACCGGAGATCGTGATCCAGTTCGGCTCGACGCCGACATCGAAGGCGTTTCACCTCTACGAGGCCCTTCATCCCTCCGCGCTCCACATCCTGGTGGATCCCGCGGGCGGGTGGCGGAGCCCGCTGCGGAGAGCGCGTGAGGTGGTGGCCGCGGATCCGACCCTGGCCGCGGAGGCGATCACCGACGCGCTCGCGGGAGGAGCGGGCCCGCAGGCCGAGCCGCGGACCGCTTGGCTCGAATCATTCCGCGTCGCGGAGACGAAATCCCGGGAGATCATCGCGCGCCACCTGGCGGGACCGCGCGCCTTCACGGAGGGAGGCGTGTTCCCGGACCTTCTCGAGACGCTCCCCGAGGGCGCCACGCTCTACGTCGGGAACAGCATGGCGATCCGCGATCTGGACGCCTTCGTCCCCGCGCATCCGCGACGCGTCCGCGTGCTCGCGAATCGCGGGGCGAACGGGATCGACGGCGTGGTCTCGAGCGCGCTGGGCGCGAGCGCGGCGTCCGCGACCCCGCTCCT
>JACQPZ010000176.1 GCA_016207265.1 Candidatus Latescibacterota bacterium
CGCCGCGGCGACGGCCGCCGCGTAGACGAGGGCGCCGACGGCCAGGACGGCGCGAGACGTACGGCTCGGGGTCACCGGCGCAGTATACCGAAGGATAGCGGCGGGTGGCGGGCGCGCAGGCGCAGAATGGGCCCTTGGAACGCGCCCGATTCCCGGTTGCGGGACACGCGGCCGGGAGTAAAATGGCGTGCGCGAAATACGCCTGTCGCGCGGGGTCGGGGTTGGGGCCCGGCGCCTCGCCACTCAGAACCGGGGGTTTACCCATGAGCATGGTCGCGGAAAAGATCAGGAATCCCTTCCACGTCGCCCAGCGCCAATTCGACATCGCCGCGGAGGCGCTGCGTCTGGACCAGGGGCTTCGGCTGAAGCTCAGGGTGCCGCGGCGGGCCCTCATCGTTTCGGTTCCTTTCGAGAGAGACGACGGCTCCTGGATGGTCGTCCAGGGGTATCGCGTGCAGCACGACGTATCGCGGGGTCCCGCGAAGGGCGGCATCCGCTATCATCCACAAGTAACGCTGGACGAGGTGAAGGCGCTCGCCATGTGGATGACGTGGAAATGCGCGGTCGTGAACCTTCCCTACGGCGGCGCAAAGGGCGGCATCGAAGTCGATCCCAAGGCGCTCTCCCTCCATGAGCTGGAGAAGATGACGCGCCGGTACACGAACGAGATCGCGATCATCATCGGCCCCGAGAAGGACATCCCCGCGCCCGACGTCTACACCGACGCACAGGTGATGGCCTGGATCATGGACACCTTCACGATGCGTCAGGGCTTCGCTTCGCCGGGCGTCGTCACTGGGAAACCGCTCTCGATCGGCGGCTCCCTCGGCCGGCGGGAAGCGACGGCCCGCGGATGCACCTACACGATCGAAGAAGCGTGCAAGCACATGGGGAAGCCCCTTGCGGGCATGACCGTCGCGATCCAGGGCTACGGAAACGCGGGCTCGATCGCGCACGACCTCCTGCACGAGCGAGGCGCCAAAGTCGTCGCCGTGAGCGACTCGCGCGGCGGCGCCCACTCGACCCACGGGCTCGATCCCAAGGAGGTCCAGGCGCACAAGAAAGATTCCGGCTCGGTGGTGGGGACCCCCGGCACCGACCGCATTGGAAACCGGGAGCTGCTCGAGCTCAAGGTGGACATCCTGGTCCCGGCGGCGCTCGAGAACCAGATCACCGAGGACAACGCGCCGCGGATCAAGCCGAGGATCCTCGCGGAGGCGGCGAACGGACCGACGACTCCGGAGGCCGATCTCATCCTCCACGAGAACGGCGTGTTCCTGATCCCGGACATCCTCGCCAACGCGGGCGGGGTGACCGTGTCCTACTTCGAATGGGTCCAGGATCTCGCGAACTATTTCTGGACCGAGGACGAGGTGAATCAGAAGCTCGAGACCGTGATGCGGCGCTCGTTCCGCGACGTGATGGCGATCGCGGAGAAGCATCGCGTGAACAACCGGACGGCCGCCTACATGCTGGGGATCGGTCGCGTCGCGGAGGCAACGAGGGTTCGCGGAATCTACGGCTGATCCGCGGGCGCGCCGGGGCCGATCCGCGGGTGCGCCGGGCTCCGGGAGGAGGCGGGGGGACCGAGAGCGCAGGAGGCGCCATGGCCCAGGCCACGAAGGTCGAGATCCATACCGCCTCGGTGGCGCAGGAGATCCGCGCGCCGAGGGGACGCGTGTGGGGAGCCGTCTCGGAGCCGCTCAAGATGGCACGCTGGCTATGCGACGGCGCGCATCTGGACCTCCGACCGGGCGGTCGCTACGATTTTTGGGGGAAGACCGTCTACGGCTCCGGGGACCGCGACCAAATCCGGAATCCGGTCACGGGCTACGATCCCGACGAACGCGTCGCGTTCGAGTGGGATTTCGTGACGCGGGGCGGGATCCCGACCCGCTCGCGCGTGAATGTACACGTGGATCCCGGGTCTACGCCCGAGACGGCACGGATCGGCGTCGAGCACGAGATCGAGTTCCCGCGCTCCAGCCTCGCGATGTCGTTCCGCGAGGTGTGGGCGATGGCGTTCAACCATCTCCTCTTCGACTTGGAGGGATGGAGTCCGGGGCTGCGCTACGACTTCACGCGGCGCGCCCGGGGCTTGGTCGAGCACTCGGTCCGCGCGCGGGCGCCCGTCGAGCGGTGCTTCCAGGCGATTGGGACTCCGGAGGGGATCGCGGCCACGTTCACAACGTTGCGCCGGTTCGACACCGCTGAGGGGGGCGCGATCGACTTCGGGTGGCCAGCCGAGTACGGAGGTCCCACGCGGGTCCTGATCTACGATCCACCCCGCCGGCTCGCGTACAATTGGCCGAGCCGCGACGGCGAGCGTACGCACGAGGGACGGGTCACGTGGGTGCTGGTCCCACGCGGGCTCGAGACGGAGATCGTGCTCCGGCAGGACGGCTTCCCGGGCGATTTCAAGCTCGAAGGCGAGGACATGGGCTGGGCAGGAATCCTGAACGAGATCAAGAAATGGGTCGAGTCGCAGCGTCCGAGCACGTATCTCGCGAGCCGCCTCGACGGAGAGGTCATCGGGTATTGAGCGGCTCCGGATGGAGCGCGCGGGCGCATTGACGAAGAGCCGGGCTCCGAGACGGAGCGTTTCGAGGAGGTGAGCGCGACATGCCAGCGACCGACGACTTTCTGAAGATCCGATCGATCGACCATCTGGAGTTCTGGGTCGGAAACGCCCGCCAGGCCGCGTTCTTCTACGCGCACGCGTTCGGGCTCGCCGTGACGGCCTACGCCGGACTCGAGACCAAGGTGCGCGACCGGGCCTCCTATGTGCTCCAGCAGGGGAAGATCCGATTCGTTCTCACGACGCCGCTCCAGCCGGAGGGCTTCCCGGCCGACCATATCCACCGCCACGGCGACGGCGTCCGGGACATCGCGCTCGAGGTCGAGGACGTGGACCGCTCCTTCGCCGAGACAACGAGGCGGGGCGCGAAGGGAGTCCAGGAGCCGACCACCGTCCAGGACGAGTTCGGATCGATCCGCCGCGCGTCCATCGCGACCTACGGCGACACGATCCACTCCTTCATCGACCGCTCGAAGTACAAAGGAGCGTTCCTTCCGGGCTATCGCGCGACGGGGGAGCAGCCGAAACCCGGGCCGCTTCTCTACGTGGATCACGTGGTCGGGAACGTCGGGCTCGGCGACATGAACCGGTTCGTAGCGTTCTATCGCGACGTGATGGGATTCAGCCAGTTCCAGCACTTCGACGACAAGGACATCTCCACCGAGTACTCGGCCCTTATGTCCAAAGTGATGGCCGACGGAAGTGGCAAGGTGAAGTTCCCGATCAACGAGCCCGCGGCGGGGAAGCGGAAGTCGCAGATCGAGGAGTACCTCGAGTACTACCGCGGTCCCGGCGTGCAGCACGTCGCGCTCGCGACGAACGACATCTGCAAGACCGTCTCGCGGCTCCGGGACACGGGGATTCCCTTCATCTCGGTCCCCTACAGCTACTACGAAATGCTCGAGGACCGCGTGGGGAAGATCGACGAGGACAAAGGCGAGCTTTCGCGCCTCGGGATCCTCGTGGACCGCGACGATGAGGGCTACCTCCTCCAGATCTTCACGAAGCCGGTGGAGGATCGCCCCACGGTCTTCTTCGAGGTGATCGAGCGCAAGGGGAGCAAGGGGTTCGGGAAGGGGAACTTCAAGGCGCTCTTCGAGGCGATCGAGCGCGAGCAGGCGCTGAGGGGAAACCTCTAACCCCGGATGCGTCTCGTCTCGTTCAGCCGGGGCGGCGATCCCGAGCGGCACCTCGGCGCCCTGGACGGCGAGCGCGTGCTGGACCTGGGCGCCGCGGCCGCCGCGGTCGCGCCGGGGATCGATCCGGGAGGGAGGCTCCGCTCGCTCGACGCCCTGATCCAGGATTGGGAGCAGGGAATTCCGCTGGCGCGCACGGTGTTCGAGCGGGCGGCGGACGCGGGGGGCGGCGCGCGGGCCGAGGGCGGGGCGCGGGCCGAGGGTGGCGCGATGCAGGGGGGCGGCGGCCAGGCCGGCACGCGGGAGCCCGGCGCGTCGCTAGCCGCCGCGTGGCATGCGCGCTCCAAGGTGACCCTCCATCCCCCCGTTTCGCGGCCGGGCTCCTTCCGCGATTTCTACGCCTTCGAGGCCCATGTGCGGGCGGCCCGCGCCCGGCGCGGTCTTCCGGTCCCGCCGGAGTGGTACGAGTTTCCCGCGTTCTACTTCTCGAACCCAGGCGCGATGGTCGGGGACGGAGCCGCGATTCGGAAGCCCGCGTGGACCGAGGCGCTCGACTACGAGCTGGAGATCGCGTGCGTAATCGGAGTCCGCGCGCGGGACGTCCCGGCCGAGCGCTGGCGGTCGGTCATCGCGGGCTTCACGATCTTGAACGACTGGAGCGCGCGGGACGTGCAGCGGCGCGAGATGGCGATCGGCCTGGGTCCCGCCAAGGGGAAGGATTTCGCGATGTCGCTCGGCCCCGCGCTCGTGACGCTGGACGAGCTGGAGGCGAAGCGGCAGGGCGACGGCTACGACCTCGCGATGGAGGCGCGGGTGAACGGCGCGACGCTCTCGCGCGGGAACGTCAAGGACCTCCACTACACATTCGGCCAGATGATTGCGAGGGCGTCGCAGGACGTGTATCTTTTTCCCGGCGACGTGATCGGCTCGGGTACAGTAGGAACCGGTTGCCTCCTCGAGCTGGGTCCCGAAGTCCATCCATGGCTCAAGCCGGGTGACGAAGTCGCGCTCGAGATCGAGCGCCTGGGCACACTGACCAATACCGTCGTTTGACGGATCGAGTGAGCGAGGTCGCGCGATGCCGATGTACCACACGCTCGGGAACATTCCCCACAAG
>JACQPZ010000180.1 GCA_016207265.1 Candidatus Latescibacterota bacterium
CCTCAAGGGGATCGTCGTGTGGCGGCCCGGCGCGAAGCCCTACCTCGTTCACCACTCGATGGAGCGCGACAGCGCGGCGGCGACAGGATTCGACCTGGGGGATTACGGCTCGCTCGGCTGGATGAAGATCCTCGAGCAGGAGAAGAGCCAGGTGCGGGCCACGGCCCGTCTCATACAGACGGTGCTCGAAACGCTCGGGGTCCGCGGGCGCGTGCTGGTGGACGGAATCGTCCAGGTAGGCTGGTACTACCATGTGTTGAATCGTCTCCGCGACATCAAGCCGGACATCGAGCTCGCGGAGGACGAGGACCCCGGCCTCTTCGAGCTTGCGCGCAGCACGAAGGACCCCGACGAAGTGACGACGATCCGCTCCGTGGCGGCCGCGTGCGAGCGCGCGTACGGGAGAATCCGAGAGATCATCCGGGGCGCGCGCCTCGAAGGGACGAAGCTCAAGGACGCGGAAGGCTGGGTCACCATCGGGCGGCTTCGGCGCGAGGTGCGGCGGGTCTTTTTCGAGGCGGGGCTGGTCGAGCCTCACGGCAACATCATCGCCATGGGACGCGACGCGGGCGTGCCGCACAACGGGGGGAACGACGCGGACGTCCTCGAGGAGGGAAGGTCGATCGTCATCGATCTCTATCCCGCCCAGGAGAACGGGGGCTACTACTTCGATATCACGCGCACGTATTGCGTGGGCCGCGCTCCGAAGGAGCTGAAGGAGCTCCACATGCTGGTCCACGACGCGGTGAAGCAGACTGTGGACGGGCTCGCCGTGGGCACGCCGGGACGCGTGTACCAAGAGCGGGTCTGCGACCTCTTCGAGGCGCACGGCCACAGGACGATCCGCCAGGACGAGCGCGTGCAGGAAGGCTATGTGCACGGGCTCGGGCACGGAATCGGCCTCGAGATCCATGAGCGGCCGCGTCTCAGCGCGGCCAGCAATCCGGATCTCATCCTTCCGGGCTCCCTCTTCACCGTCGAGCCGGGACTCTATTACCCCTCGCGCGGCATGGGCGTCCGGATCGAGGACGTGATCTACGCCCGCGAGGACGGGACCTTCGAGAATCTCTCCCATGTCCCCTACGAGCTGGAGATCGCGCCCGCCTAGCGAGCGGGCGATCCTCGCGGGCCGCCCGGGCCGGTCGGAGCGCCCGGGCCGGTCGGAGCGCGACGGCGAAGGGCTCGCCGAGCTCCGGCTTCTCGCTGAGACCGCCGGGGCCGACGTGCGCGGGGAGGTGCTCCAGCGCCGCGGGCCGATCCGCTCCTCGACGTTCCTCAGCAAGGGAAAGATCGAGGAGGTCCGCGCGCTCTCCGCCGAGCAGGAAAGCTCCCTTCTCCTCCTCGACGAGGATCTCTCCCCGGCCCAGAGCCGGAATCTCGAAGCCGAGCTGAAGATGAAGGTCGTGGACCGCACGGGGCTCATTCTGGACATTTTCTCGCGGCGCGCGCACACCCGCGAGGCGCGTTTACAGGTAGAGCTGGCCCAGCTCGAATACATCCTCCCGAGGCTCACGCGCATGTGGGAGCACCTTTCACGCCTGGGCGGCGGGATCGGAACGCGGGGACCCGGCGAAACGCAGCTCGAGGTGGACCGCCGCCGCATCCGCGAGCGGATCGCGAAGCTGAAGCGCGAGCTCACGCGCGTCGTGAAGGAACGCCGGGTCCAGCGCCGCGGAAGGCGCGACTGCTTCAAAGTCTCGCTGGTCGGCTACACCAACGCCGGGAAATCGACGCTGTTCAACGCGCTCACGCGCGCCCACGTCTACGTCGAGGACCGGCTCTTCGCGACCCTCGATCCCACGACGCGGGTGTTCGCGGCCGGCGACGGGGAGCGGGCGCTCCTCACCGACACGGTGGGATTCATCCGGAAGCTCCCGCCCAAGCTCGTCGCCTCGTTCCGGGCGACCCTGGAGGAGGTCGCGGAGGCGGACCTCCTCCTTCACGTCATCGACTGCATGGAGCCCGACATCGACGCGCACATCAACGCCGTCGAAGGCGTGCTGGAATCGATCGGCGCGCTCGGCCGCCCGCGGCTTCTCGTGTTCAACAAGCTCGATTCCCTGACGGACGAGGTGGCGGCGCTCGGATTGAGGGCGCGCTATCCGGGCGCGGTCTTCGTCTCGGCGCTCACGCGCGGCGGTCTCCCGGAGCTTCGCGAGGAGGCGATGCGGACGCTCCGCCGGAACTCGAACGGCGGAGCGCGCCCGAACGAGCGCCGCGGCGGCGATCCGTGAGGCGGATCCCGCTCCGCGAGATCGAGATCCGGACCTCGCGTTCGAGCGGCCCCGGAGGCCAGAACGTGAACAAGCTCGAGACGCGGGTCGAGGCGCTGTGGAACGTGAACGAATCGGCCGCGATCACGGATGCGGAGCGCGCGCGCGTGAAGGCGGCGCTTCGCGCCAGGATCACCGCGGCGGGCCTGCTCCGCGTGACCAGCCAGCGCCACCGCACCCAGGCCATGAACCGCGAGTCGGCGATCGCACGCCTCGAATCCCTCGTCGCCGAGGCTTTGAAGCCGCGCAAACGCCGCCGCCCGACGACCCCCACGCCGGCCTCCGAGGAAGCGCGGCTGAGCGAGAAGAAGCGGCGCTCGAGGCTCAAGCGCGGGCGCGCGGCTCCGCCCCTCGATCCACCCGGCGGAAATTGAGCGTTCCCGCCGATCGAGTCCACCCACAACCTGTTGTCTTTATGTAAGTTATAAGCATCCGCTCCGCCCCTCCGCGCCGCCCCCCAACCGCATCTTGGTCTCAAGTACACCGCACACGGGACCGATATTTTCGCGTAGCTGCCTGAGCCGGGGCCTCCCTCGGACGTCGAGGGGGACGCCGGCGCGAATGGGGTAGTCCACGCACTCGGAGGGATCCCCGTGTCAATCAATCAAGGAAGTGGCCCCTGTCGCGCCGTCGCGATCGCCGCGGTCCTGGCGCTCGTCATCGTCGCGGCCGTCGCGGTGCCACGGTTTCGCCAGTCCGCTCCGCCGCCGGGGCGCTCACAGGGCGAGTCGCCGGCCGACGCGCCTGCGGCGGCATCGTTCAACGAGCCGCAGGTCCTGCGCTACTTCAATGAGCAGCCCGGGAGCCTCGATCCCGCGCTGGCCGCCGACGCCTACTCCTCGATCGTCATTGCGCAGATCTTCAGCCCGCTCGTCGGGCTCACGTCCGACCTCGAGCCCGTGCCGCAAATGGCCGAGAGCTGGACGATCTCCCGCGACGGGTTGACGTACGTGTTCAATCTTCGAAAAGGGGTCCGCTTCCACAACGGCCGCGAGGTCACGGCCGATGATTTCGTGTACAGCCTCACGCGTCTCTTCAGAGAGCCGTACCGGTCCGAGGGTCTCGCGGCGGGGTATCTCGACGCGATCGTGGGCGTGCCGGAATTCGTCCAGGGCAAGGTGGCTGAGATCGCGGGCATTCGCGCGCTGGATCCCCATCGCCTGGAGGTCCGTGTGAGCCGACCCTACGGCGCGCTCCTCAGCGCGCTCGCGCTCGACCAGACTTCCGTCGTGCCGCGCGAGGTCGTCGAGTCGCCGGATTCGACCGCCTTCGCCCGGATGCCCGTCGGCTGCGGACCGTTCGAGTTCAGCTACCGTCGAGACAACGACTTCATCGTGCTCGCCGGGAATCGGGATTACTTCCTCGGACGCCCGGCCATCGACTCGATCGTCTTCTACACGCCGAAGGGCGAGGTGGACGCGCAGGGCGCCGACGCGCTGATCCGAGGCGAGGCCGCGATGGCGATCCTGCCGGTCAACCTGCTCGACGAGTTCACCGGGCGGCCGAACATCCGCGTCCTCCGCTGGCAGGACCTGAGCCTCTCGTTCATCGGAATGAACGTGACGATCCCTCCCCTCGACAATCCCGTCGTGAGGCAGGCGATCGCGCTCGCGATGGATCGGGAGGCGATGCTGAGGCTCTGGCCGGCGGGGAAGGTGCTCGCCCAGGGCATCGTACCGCCGGGCTTACCGGGCTACTCCCCCGAGCAGCGGACCTACGCCCGCGATCCCGAGGCGGCGCGCCGGCTCCTCGCGGCCGCGGGCTACGGCGGCGCCCACCCCTTTCCTCCCCTTACGCTCTGGAAGGCCACGGGCACCCAGAGCGGAAGGCAGGTGGACACGGTCCTGGTGCGCTCTCTCTCGGAGGCGGGCATCCAGGTGCAGCTCCAGTATTGCTCGTGGACCGAGCTCGACAGCCTGATCACGGGCCGCCACGCCCAGATGTTCGGGCTCTCGTGGGTCGCCGACATCCCCGATCCGGACACGTTTCTCAGGGCGCTCTTTTATTCGTCGAGCGGGACGAACTACTTCCACTTCGCGGATACGGCCGTGGACTCGCTGCTCGACGTGGCGCAACGCACGCCCGATCCCGGCGTTCGGATGAACGCCTACCGGACCGTGGAGAAGGCGATCGTCGA
>JACQPZ010000181.1 GCA_016207265.1 Candidatus Latescibacterota bacterium
ACGCGACCACACAACCGTGCTCCACGCGTACAACAAGATCGAGGGGTTGATCGCGACCGACCGCGAGATGCGCGCCGTCATCGAAGACCTCATGGCGAGCGTCAGCACCTGAGACCCGAATCGCTCCTGAATCCAAATGCGTAGAAGCCGTGGATACGCGGTGCACAACCCCGTCACGTCCCAGCCGCACCGAAAAATCGGGCACAACTCCCGACTTCTCCACGGCGGTCCACAATCACCGACTGCGACCAATTGTTTCACAACTACATGTATACCAATGGGTTGCGTTACAAGCTCCTCCCGGCGATAACGTATCCACCGCCCCTAGCACTACTGCTGCTATTCAAGGATCCCATCATCTGTAGGCCTCCCTGAATTCGAGCCCAAACCACCCCTTTCCTATTGTGAAAAGAACCCTCCCAGACCTATACTTTGGATGGACCGGTAACCCTCTCCCGAACCATCTGCAAACCCTAATCTCATAAAGGATTAACGGAGATGATCACCGCCCAGGAAGTGGCCCTCAAATTCACGATCGCGCAGACCGAATTCCTGAACGCCTTGCAGATGGTCTCGAGCGCCGTTCCAAGCCGGACCACGCTTCCGGTTCTGTCGAACATCTTGCTCGAAGCGGCGGGGGATTCCATCGAGCTGCGCGCGACGGATCTGGACCTCACGATCTCGACGCGCGCGAAGGCAAGCGTGAAGGATATCGGCGCGCTCACCGTGCCCGCCAAGAAACTCTTCGAGCTCGTGCGCAAGCTCCCCAAAGAGGAGCTGAAGGTCGACGCGAAGGATCTCACGATGAACGTTGGGAGCAAGAGCGGCCGATACAAGTTCCTCTGCATCCGGCCGGAGGAGTTTCCTGCGATCCCGACGGTGACGCCAGACGCCGAGCTCGCGATCGAGCCCGCCGTCTTGGAGCGTCTCCTCCGTCGCACGATCTACTCGGTATCGACGGACGAGACACGGCCCGCGCTGAACGGATCACTCCTTCAGGTCAAGGAAGGAGAGCTTCGGATCGTCGCGACGGACGGGCACAGGCTCGCCCGCGCCGCGTGGAGGCCCAAAGCCGGGATCGAGACCTCTCCCAAGGGGGACGTCATCGTGCCGCTTAAGGCGCTCAATCAGCTTCTGCGCCTGATCTCGGGCGCGGCCGGCCCGATCCGGATCGGCATCTCGAAGAACCACGCCCGCTTCGTGATCGGGGACACGACCTTGACCACGAAGCTCATCGAGGGACCGTTTCCCAATTACGAGCAGGTGCTTCCCAAGCAGAACAACAAGCAGCTCCGGATCAAGCGGGAGGATCTCGCTCAGGCGCTCGAGCGCGTTTCGGTCTTCTCCGACAGCCTCACGCGCCAGGTGAAGCTCTCCCTTCGCCCGAACAAGGTCACGCTCATCGTTCAAACGCCCGATCAGGGGGAGGCGACGGAGGAGCTGGAGGCTTCCTACGGCTCCGACGACCTGGACATCGGGTACAACGCGGCCTATTTGCTCGACATTCTGCGCACGGCGGATTGCGACGAGATCGAAATCAAGCTGAACACGCCGGTGACCGCGGGCCTTGTCGCGCCGGCGACGCCGGCGGACGGGAAGGGATCGTCCGCTTCGCAGGAAGAAAGCCTCCTCTGCCTCGTGATGCCCCTTCGACTGGCGAGCTGATCCAGGACGCGTGCGCCTCCGGTCCGTCGAGCTGCGGGATTTCCGGAACCACAGAGAGATCCGGCTTGATCCGGGGAGCGAATCCGCGCTCCTCCTCGGCGAGAACGGCGCGGGAAAGACCAACCTGATCGAAGCGATCGTGCTTCTCTCGATCGGGCGGTCGTTCCGCGGGGCGCGCGATTCGGCGCTCACCCGCCGCGGGGCAAAGGCCTTTGAGGTGCGCGGCCTCGTGGAGGATCGGATCGGCGCCATGACCGAGATCTCGGTCCGCGGGGGACCCGACGGCGCGAGGGAGTTCACGGTGGACGGAGAGGCGCTCCCGCGTCTGACGGAGCTTCTGGGTCGGTTTCACACCGTCCATTTCTCGGTCGAGGACGTGGCCTCGATGAACGGCGTCCCCGCGTCTCGGCGGCGTTTCCTCGACGCCGCGCTCTGCCAGCTCGAGCCCGCGTACATCGGATCGCTTCGCGAGTACGTGGCGGCGCTCAGGCAGCGGAATCGGATCCTCTTCCTGGAGCGGCGGGGCGTTCCGGCCGAGGAGGCGGAGTGGGCCGCGTGGGAAGCGATTCTCGCCCGCGACGGCGCGGAGATCGATCGCAGGCGTCGCGCCGTATGCGTGGAACTGGAAGCGGCGCTTCGTACGCTTTCCGATGAGGTGGACCCCGGGCTTCGGCCCGGGCTCGAGTACTGCGACGGCGCCGGGGCTGCCGGTGTCGACGAGAGGCGCGCACTTCTCGCGGAGGGACGCGCGCCGGATCGGCGGATGGGATGGACCATGTTGGGCCCGCACCGGGCACGGCTCCGCTGCACGATCGGAGGCGAGGAGCTTTCGGACGGAGCATCCCGCGGATACGCGCGGCTTTACTCGATCCTCCTACGGCTCGCGCTCGCGCGGATCTTCGAGGAGCGACGGAGCGACCCGCCGGTCGTGCTGCTCGACGATCCGGAGTCGGAGCTGGATCCCCGCTGGATCGGGCGGCTCTTACGTCTGGTGCCGCGGTCGCACCAACTGATCGTGACCGCGTGCCGGGATCTCTCGGAAATGCCCAAGCGGTTCCGGCGCGTGGCGATTGGATCGCCGGCGCTCGAGGTGACCGCGGCATGAAGCGCGTCGCGAGACGGGCCGGGGGGCCGGGCACGCCAGGCGCACGGGGTGCGGCGGGTAAGACGGGGCGCGGACGCGATCCGGAGCTCGAATCCGTGGGATCGATCCTGGGGCCGGTGCTCCAGGGCCTCAGGCTCGAGGATCGGTTTGCGGCCGCCGAGGCGAGCGACCGGTGGGATGAGGTCGTAGGCCCCGCGATCCGCGCGCGGACGCGGTGCGTTGGAGTTCGGGACGCGGAGCTTCTGGTGGAAGTGCGCGGCGCCGTCTGGATGGGGCACCTCGCCCTCTTGCGTCAGGGAATACTGGACCAGATCAATGAACGACTCGCGGGAGAGAAGAAAATCCGCACCATTCGATTCGTGCCCATGCGAACCAAGGAGGAGTCACGCGCGTGACGGGACCTCGTGACGAAGCGCCGACCATGACTCCGGCTCAAGAGGGACATTCCTACGACGCCAGGAACATCCAAGTACTAAAAGGCCTGGAGGGGGTGCGGAAGCGCCCCGCCAGGTACATCGGCTCGACCGGGCAGAGCGGGCTCCACCACCTCGTCTACGAGGTCGTGGACAACTCCGTGGACGAGGCGCTGGCCGGCTACTGCACCGAGGTGTCGGTGACGATCCACACGGACGCGAGCGTCACGGTCGTGGACAACGGGCGCGGCATCCCCGTGGATCTCCACCCGACGCAGCATCGCCCGGCGGTCGAGGTCGTGATGACCACGCTCCACGCGGGCGGCAAGTTCGACGAGAACTCCTACAAGGTCTCCGGCGGGCTCCACGGGGTGGGCGTCTCCGTGGTGAACGGGCTCTCCGAATGGCTCGAGGTCGAGGTCCGCCGCGGCGGGAAGCGGTATCACCAGCGCTACGAGCACGGTGACGTGAAGTCCGACCTCAAGGTGCTCGGGGAGACCGCGGAGACCGGCACGACGGTCCACTGGATGCCGGACCGCACGATCTTCGAGACCGTGGAGTACGGCTTCGACACCCTGTCCCAGCGGCTTCGCGAGCTTGCGTTTCTCAACAAGGGGATCCGGATCGCGTTCCTCGACGAGCGCACCGGCAAGAAGCACGACTTCCAGTACGAGGGCGGGATCGTCTCGTTCGTGAAGTACCTGAACGAGAACAAGACGGTGCTCCACCCCTCGCCGATTTTCCACGCCCGCGAGCGCGACCGCATCTACGTCGAGTTCGCCGTCCAGTACAACGACGGCTACGTCGAGAACGTGTTTTCGTTCGTGAACAACATCAACACGATCGAAGGCGGTACCCACCTGATCGGATTCCGCGCCGCCCTCACGCGCTCGATCAACAACTACGCCGAACGCGAGGGGCTCCTCAAGGCGCTCAAGGACGTCACCCTGGGAGGCGAGGACGTGCGCGAGGGGCTCACCGGCGTCGTGAGCCTGAAGCTCCCCGATCCCCAGTTCGAGGGGCAGACCAAGGCGAAGCTCGGGAGCACGGAGGCGAAGGGGGTCGTCGAGTCGATCGTCGGCGAAGGGCTCCGCACGTATTTCGAGGAAAACCCGCAGGTCGCCCGGAAGATCGTGGAGAAATGCATCGCCACGGCCCGGGCGCGGGAGGCGGCGCGCAAGGCGCGCGACCTCGCGCGGCGGAAGAGCGTGCTCGACTCGGCGTCCCTTCCTGGAAAGCTCGCCGATTGCCAGCTCACGGACCCCGCCCTGTGCGAGGTCTATCTCGTCGAGGGGGACTCGGCCGGCGGCTCCGCCAAGATGGGCCGCGACCGCAAGTATCAGGCGATCCTCCCGCTCAAGGGGAAGATCCTGAACGTCGAGAAGGCCTCGCTCGACAAGATGCTCTCGAATGAGGAGATCCGGACGATCATCACGGCGCTCGGGACGGGGATCGACGACGAGTTCGACGCCGACAAGGCCCGCTATCACAAGATCATCATCATGACCGACGCGGACGTGGACGGCGCCCACATCCGGACCCTGCTCCTCACGTTTTTCTTCCGGCACATGAGGCCTCTGATCGAGCGCGGCTACGTCTACATCGCGATGCCACCGCTCTACCGGGTGCAGAAGGGGAAGGCCGTCCGCTACGCCTACGACGACGCCGAGCGGGACAAGGCGTTCGAAGAGTTGGGGAAGAAGGGAATCACGCTCCAGCGCTACAAAGGCCTCGGAGAGATGAATCCCGACCAGCTCTGGCACACCACCATGGATCCCGAGCACCGCTCGGTGCTCCGGGTCACGCTGGACGACGTCGTCGAGGCGGACCGGATGTTCACGATCCTCATGGGAGATCAGGTCGAGCCGAGGCGGAAGTTCATCGAGGAGTACGCGGACAGCGTGCGCAATCTGGATGTCTAGCCGATGAGCCCGCGCGAGAAAGTCGTTCCGATCTACGTCGAGGACGAGATGCGGAATTCCTACATCGATTATTCGATGTCGGTCATCGTCTCACGCGCGCTCCCCGACGTCCGGGACGGCCTGAAGCCCGTCCACCGCCGCGTGCTCATCGCGATGCGCGAGCTGAACCTCCTCCACGACCGCCCCTTCCGCAAGTCCGCGAAGATCACGGGCGACGTAACGGGGAACTACCACCCGCACGGGACGGCCGCCGTCTACGAGACGATGGTCCGCATGGCGCAGACCTTCTCGATGCGCTACCGGCTCGTGGACGGGCAGGGTAACTTCGGCTCGGTCGACGGCGACGCGCCGGCGGCGGAGCGGTACACCGAGGCACGGTTGACGGAGTTCGCGGAGGAGATGCTCCGCGACATCGAAAAAGAGACCGTCGACATGCGGCCGAACTACGACGAGTCCCGCGAGGAGCCGGTGGTGCTGCCCGCCGCCGTGCCGAATCTGCTCGTGAACGGCTCGGCCGGGATCGCGGTGGGGATGGCGACCAACGTGCCGCCCCACAACCTCCGCGAGATCGTGGACGCGATCCATCACGTGATCGACAACCCCGCCTGCGAGATCGACGACCTCCTCCGCATCGTCCAGGGGCCCGATTTCCCGACCGGCGGCGTCATCTTCGGCCGGCAGGGGATTCAGGAGTGCTACCGGACCGGCCGCGGCCACATCACCGTGCGCTCCCGCGCCACGATCGAGGAGATCAAGAAGGACCGCCAGGCGGTCATCGTAACGGAGATCCCGTACATGGTGAACAAGGCGGCGCTCCTCGAGAAGATCGCCGACCTGGTCAAGGAAGGAACGCTCGAGGGGATCTCGGATCTGCGCGACGAGTCGGACCGCGAAGGAATGCGGGTCGTGATCGAGCTGAAGCGCGACGCGCAGCCGAAGGTCATCCTGAACCAGCTCTTCAAACACACCCAGATGCAGACGACCTTCGGGGCGAACATGCTGGCCCTGGTCGGGAACCGCCCGCTCACGCTCACGCTGAAGGAGATGATCGAGCATTACGTCGGCCACCGGCGCGACGTGGTGGTGCGGCGGACCCGGTTCGACCTCGGCGAGGCGGAGAAGCGCGCGCATATTCTCGAGGGGCTGAAGATCGCGCTCGACCATATCGACGAGATCGTGGCGCTGATCCGCGCGTCGGCGGACACGGACGCCGCCCGGCAGGGGCTCATGGGGCGGTTCGGCCTGAGCGAGATCCAGGCGAACGCGATCCTCGAGATGCGGCTCTCCCGGCTCACCGGGCTCGAGCGACAGAAGGTCGAGGACGAGTACCTCGAGGTGATCCAGCTCATCGAGCGGCTGAAGGCGATCCTCGAGTCTCCCGCGAAGGTGCTCCAGATCATCAAGGATGAGCTCAGGGAGATCCGCGAGCGCTTCGGGGACGAGCGGCGGACGGAGATCGTGGGCGGCTCCGGCGAGTTCGAGGTCGAGGATCTGATCGCCGAAGAGGACATGGTGATCACGATCTCCCACGCGGGCTACATCAAGCGGCTTCCCGTGACCACGTACCGGAGCCAGCGGCGCGGCGGGCGCGGGGTCACGGGCGCCGGGACGCGCGAGGAAGACTTCATCGAGCACCTGTTCATCGCCTCGACCCACAGCTACATCCTGGTCTTCACCGACCGCGGACGCGTGCACTGGCTCAAGGTGCACGAGATTCCGCAGGGCGGGCGGACCGCCAAGGGGAAGGCGATCGTGAACATGGTGGAGATGTCGCAGCAGGAGCGCGTCGCCGCCGTGCTTCCGGTGAAGGAATTCGACGACACGCACTTCATCATGATGTGCACGGCGAACGGCACCGTGAAGAAGACCCCGCTCTCCGCGTACTCGAATCCCCGCCGGGCCGGCATCGTCGCGATCGGCGTAGACGCCGGCGACTCCCTGATCGACGCCGTGCTCACCGACGGAACGCAGGAGATCATCCTCCAGAAGCGGGGGGGCAAGGCGATCCGGTTCGAGGAGCAGGACGTCCGACCC
>JACQPZ010000178.1 GCA_016207265.1 Candidatus Latescibacterota bacterium
AAGGGAGCGGGCTCGTGGTTTTTCCTGGGCGAGATCCTGACCGATCTCGAGATCCCGCCGGATGAGCCCGCCAAGAACTACTGCGGGACCTGCGCGCGCTGCATGACGGCCTGCCCCACGGGAGCGATCGTGGGTCCCTATCGACTCGACGCGCGACGTTGCATCAGCTACCTCACGATCGAGCATCGCGGCGCGATCCCGTTGGATCTCCGTCCCCTCATCGGGTCCCGGATCTTCGGGTGCGACGATTGCCAGGAGGTATGCCCCTGGAACCGGTTCGCCGTAAAGACCGAGGATCCCGATTTCGCGGAGCGGCCCGGGCAGCAGACGCCGGATCTGGCGCCGCTTCTGTCCCTGGACGAAGCGGCGTTCGGCGCGAGGTATCAGGGTACCGCGATCATGAGAGCCCGGCGCTCAGGCTTCGTGCGCAATGTGGCCGTGGCGCTCGGAAACATCGGCGATGCGCGCGCCGTCGGCCCGCTGCGGCAGGCGCTCGCAGGCGATCCCGACCCGCTCGTTCGCGGGCACGCGGCGTGGGCCTTGGGACGGATCGGCGGTCCCGAGGCGCTCGCCGCGCTAGGCGAAGCAGAGGGCCAGGAGCGCTCTCCGGATGTCCTCGCAGAGATTCAGGCAGCGCTCGGCGGATGCTCCGCCGAGCCGCGTGTTCCCGCGCACCCACAATCCGAATGGAAGGAGACCGCATCCCATGAAGTCGAGACCCGACGGCCGTAACCGCGGCATTCCGGCGTGGATCGTTCTCGCATGCGCGCTGTTCGTGCCCGCTCTCGCGCACGCCGGGGAGCGAGTCGAGTTCCCGTACGGCGAGGCGAAAGGGTCGGGCTACGTCGCCCTTCCGAAAGGCGCGGGGACGCACGCCGCCATTGTCGTGATCCACGAATGGTGGGGAATCACGGACTGGGTGAAACAGCAGACGGACAGCCTCGCCGCGCGCGGCTTCGTCGCGCTCGCCGTGGACCTCTATCGAGGGAAGGTCGCGGAGACCCAGGAGACCGCGCACGAGCTGATGAGCGGCCTCATCGAGGACGACGCGATCGCGACGCTCCGCGCCGGAGCGGATTACCTCCGCGGGCGGAAGGACGTCCGGGCGCATGCGCTGGGCGTCATCGGATGGTGCATGGGCGGCCGGTACTCGATCCGCCTCGCGGCCGCGGACCCCGGAATCCGAGCGTGCGTCATGTACTACGGCGCGCCGATCTCGGACGAGGAGGCGATCCGGCGGATTCAGGCCACGGTCCTGGGCAATTTCGGCGGCGAGGACAAGGGGCCGTCTCCGGATCAGGTGCGGCGGTTCGAAGCCGCGCTTCGCAAGGCGGGGAAGAAAGCTGATTTCAAGATCTACCCGGGAGCGGGCCACGCGTTCGCGAACGTCAACAATCCATGGGGCGGATACCGCGCCGGCGCCGCGGAGGACGCCTGGGGACGCACGATCGCGTTCTTCGACCGGGAGCTGAAGCGCTGGTCCACGCCGAAGACGGCCCGCTGACCGGAGCGCGGGGCGCGAGGCCGGGCGGAGCACGAGCCCGCCCGCCGATGACCGGCTTCGGCCTTGAATGCGCGCCCGAATTGTGATAAATTTCACAAATAGAGCGCGTTACGACGACGCCACCGGGTTCGACCCTGAGGTCCTGACCGTGCCCTCGAAACTCCTCAACCCCTGCGAGCTGGAGATCGACCTCTTCTGCAAGGGTCTCCGGGTCGATCCCTCCTGCACCCTGACCGAAGACGCGCGCAAGGTGTCCCGCACGCGCGCCGGGCTCGGCTCGGGTCTCGAGGTCCTGATCCCCGGCCCGCTCAAGGACATCTGGATGAACGTCCCGGTCGAGGAGGATTTCGCGCGGCAATCCCCGTATCGGATCCTCAAGGACCGCTCGGAGTATTTCGTCACGGACGATCGCTTCGGGACCCTCTACCCCGTCCGGATCCCGGTCGAGCCCCGCTGGTACACGAAGCGCACGAGCAAGGGAACCGAGATGTGCCGCGTGGGAGTCCTTCAGGGCACCTATCTCGGAATCTACATCTCGAACTCGTGCCTTTACTGGTACTCGAGCCCCTCCCTCAACTGCAAGTTCTGCACGACCGGCTCGAACGTGGGCGTGAACGAGGTCGCCGTGAAGGACATCGGGGACGTCGTCGAGGTCTGCGAGGCCGCAAAGGAAGAGTCGGGCGTCACGTTCGTCCACTTCAACAGCGGCTATCAGGCGGGGCGCGATCTCGAGCAGGCCGCCCCCTACGTGAAGGCGGTCAAGGAGCGGGTCGGAGCGCTGATCGGGGTCCAGCTCATGCCGTCGCAGGAACTGTGGAAATACGACTGGCTGGTCGATCTCGGCGCCGACCACTTCTCCTTCTGCTATGAGTTCGAGAACCCCGAGTATTTCGCCCGCTACCTTCCGGGAAAGCTGAAGACGATCGGCCAGGAGACGTTCTTCAAGGCCATGGAATACACGTCGAAGCGGCTCGGCAAGGGCGCCGTCTCGGGCGAAATCATCGCGGGTGTCGAGCCGATCGAAGACACCCTCCGCGCGATCGACAGGATCACGGGGGCGGGAGCCTTCCCCACGGTGTGCGTGTTCCGCCCCGTGATCGGATCGGACATGGAGAACCATCCTTCGCCGCGGTACGAGGATATGCGCGTCGTCTTCGAGCACGTGTACGAGGCGTGCAAGCGAAACGGGATTCCCATCGGCGTCGCTCCGAACATCGAGGTAAGCCTCATCTGCCAGCCCGACGACACCCGCTACCTCGCGCGGCGCACGCCGTCCACGCTCCTCTACGAAGCCCGCCTCCGCGTGATGAAGCGCCTCGCCCGGCCCGTCTTCCGGCGGAAGCTCAAGCCCCTGCGGATCCATGCCGACGCCTCGGCCGCGCCGGCGCCATGCTGACGAACGCCTCCGAGCCCGCGGGCAAAGCAAAGCTGGAGGAGGAGCTTCGCGCGAATCCCCCCTTCCGCCGCGTGATCGAGCTGCTGGAGGAAGACGCCCAACCGTTCGCGATCGATCCCGCCGCGGGCGGGCTGGAGATCGTTCCGCTCAACGAAGTGAAGCAGGCGCCGAACCGCTGCCGCATGAAGCTCTTCAAGCCGCGCGAGGCGAAGGAGCGCCTCTGCGCCTTCTTCTTCAAGCGCAGCAACCTCGAATTCAGCCGTGACCGATTCTCCTACGGAGCCGTGGAGTTCCGCCCCGAGCAGCTCTCGGACGAGGATGTCCGGACCTGGATCGGCTGGCTCGTCTCGGGACTCGACCCGGACCGGCGGCCGGAGCGCCTCCGCCGCGCGTTTCTGTATACGATCCCCGAGTAACGCCCCCTATACTCCGGCCATGCGCGTCTACGAGGTGGCCGCCGGGATCATCTGGAACGGCTCGGAGGTTCTGATCGCTCGCAGACAGAGCGGCGATCACCAGGGCGGCCGGTGGGAATTCCCGGGCGGAAAGCGGCACGCAGGTGAGAGCATCGCGCAGTGTCTGAGGCGCGAGATGCTCGAAGAGATTGGGATCGACATCGAGGTGGGACCGTTGTGGCGCGCGCTCACCCACGTCTACCCCGATCGGCGCGTCACGCTCTATTTCCACTTCTGCGATCTCCTGCGCGGGACGCCCACGCCGATCCAGTGCGACGAGCTTCGCTGGATCTCGCCCGGAATGCTCCGCGATCACGAATTCGTGGAGGGGGATCTCCCCGTACTCCCCGACCTTGCCCGAGACCTTCTCGCCCGCCCCGTTTGAGATCGAGGGGGCCGACGGCGGCCCCTTGCGTCTCGATCTGTACGCGGTGCCGGATGGGGCGCCGCACGGCTCCGGCG
>JACQPZ010000182.1 GCA_016207265.1 Candidatus Latescibacterota bacterium
CACCCGGACGTCTTCAATATCCTGCTCCAAGTGCTGGACGACGGGCAGCTCACCGACAGCCTGCGGCGGAAGGTCGATTTCAAGAACACGGTGCTCATCATGACCTCGAACATCGGAGCGCGGCAGATCAAGGGAGGCCACAGTCTGGGCTTCCGCGAGCGCGACGGCGAGTCGAGCTACGCCACGATGAAGCAGACGATCATGGACGAAGTGAAGCGGGTCTTCAATCCGGAGTTCCTGAACCGCATCGACGAGATGATCGTCTTCCACTCGCTCGAGCGTCCCCAGATGAGCTCCATCACCCGCATCCTCCTCGATCAGGTCGCGGACCGCATGAAGGGGAACGGAATCCGGCTCAACTTCGAGGATTCGGTCCTGGAGCTTTTGATCGAGAAGGGATTCGACGAAGCGCTGGGGGCGAGACCCCTGAAGCGGAGCATTCAAAAGCTGATCGAAGACCCCCTCTCCGAGCACGTGCTTCGCGGCAAGCTGAAGGAGGGGAGCGACGTGCTGATTTCCCGCCAGGGTGACGAGCTGATATTCGCCTCTTGAGATTCATCTCCCAGACTCCACGGAGGAGCGTCCCGCGCGGAATCCCACGCCGGGATCGGCCCCGGCACGCCGCGCCGCAGCGCCCGGCGCCCCGGCACGCCGCGCCCCCGCTCCGCGCGCTCTCGCTTCTCCTCGTCGGCGGCCGGCTGATTCTCGGCTCGGGCTCCATCGCGCACGCCCAGTCTCCCGACTCGCTCGCCGCCCCGCCCGTCGCGGCCGTTCCGACCGGCTCAGACGCCGCCGCGCCCGAATCGGCCTCGGCCGCGCCGGCCCTCCGGAGCGTCACGGCGGCGGGATTCGTGAACGTGGATTCCCTCGTCGTGATCCGGACGTTCGCGCTCAGGCCGGGCCAGCTCTACGACGCCAAGGAGGTCCGCGGCGCCGTGCGCCGCCTGTTCGCGACGGGGCTCTTCACGGACGTGACCGTGACCGACACGCCGGCCGAAGGAGGGGGAGTCGCCCTGGTCGTCCGCGTCGCGGAGCGGCCGCACGTCAAGGAGATCCTCTTCCGCGGCGCCAAGAAGATCGAAGAGACAACGCTGAAGGGGAAGCTCACGGTCGTGGAGGGGCAGCTTCTCGACGCGGGGACGCTCGAGGTCGACGCCCGGAAGATCGAGGCCGCGTACGAGGAGCAGGGATACGCCCACGCGAAGGTCGCGCCTCGGACCGAGACGATCGGTGCGGGAGCGGTCCGGGTGACCTACGAGATTACGGAGGGGCCCAAGGTCAAGGTCCGGGGGATCGAGATCCACGGGAATCACGATTTCCCGAGCAAGGCGCTCGCCAAGGCCATGAAGAGCCGGACGCCGGGATTCCTCGCGAGCGGCACGTGGAAGCCGGCCCAGCGCGAGCAGGACGAAGCCGCGCTCCGCCTCCACATGAGAAGCCGCGGGTACAAGGATGCGGACACGGATTCCATCGTCGCGGCGGATACCCCGGACGGGAGCGGCGTGATCCTGCACGTGTACGTCCGGGAGGGGCCGCGGTACCGGTTCGGCAATCTGTCCTGGCATGGGAACACGGCCGTTTCGACGCCGACGCTCATGCTCGTGACGGTCCCGAAGACCGGAGGGACCTACAACGAGGCGCAGCTCCAGAAGACGCTCGAGCACGCCTACACGGCGTATCAGGAGCAGGGGTATCTCTTCCTTTCGATCGATCCCAAGATGACCGACCTGGACTCGATCGTGGACGTCGATTTCCAGGTCCAGGAAGGCGCGCGGTCGCGGATCAAGGACCTTGCGATCGCAGGAAACACGCGGACCAAGGAAAACGTGATCCGCCGCGAGGCGAAGGTCTTTCCCGGCGATGTCTTCCGCCGATCGGCGCTCATGCGCACCCAGCGCGACATCTTCGGGCTCGGGTTCTTCCAGGACGTGAACGTGGACTACGAGCCGAGCGGAGACAGCGCCGACATCAATCTCACGCTGAAGGTCCAGGAAAAGCAGACCGGGACCGCCAGCGCGGGCGCGGGATTCTCCAGCCAGTCGGGGCTGACCGGGTTTCTGGAGCTGGGGCACAACAATCTCTTCGGGAACGGGCAGAGCATCAACATCCGCCTCGAGCGGGGAGGGAAGCGGAACGACTTCCAGCTCTCGTTCACCGAGCCCTGGTTCCACGACACGCCGCTCACCATCGGGTTCGACATTTTCAACACGCGCCGGAATCTCGACTTCTACGACCGGAAAGACGTCGGCGGGGGGATCCGGCTCGGTCGGCCGCTCCGGTGGCCCGACTACACGCGGGGCACGATCTCGTACGATCTCCGGGACGTGACGCTGAGCGACTTCATCGCGGCGCGCGCGGGCGAGCCGTCCAACTTGAAGACCCTGCGCGAGACCAAATGGCCGCGCCGCGTGAGCAGCGTCACCCTCGCGTTCAGCCGGATCAGCACCGACAATCCCTTCTATCCGTCACGCGGATCGAGAATCCTCTGGAGCAACGAGATCGCGGGCGGTCTCCTGGGCGGGGTCGAGTCCTTCTACAAGGAGACGGTCGAGAACAAGACCTACACCCGTCTCGGCGGGCCGTTCGTGCTCATGCTGCGCGGGAAGGCCGGATTCCTCGGCGGACCCCAGGTCCCCGACTACGAGCGCTTCCGTCTGGGCGGGACCACCGTCGACTACCTGCGCGGGTACCCCGACTACTACATCGTGCCGAGGGCCAACATCGCCCGGGACTCGATCTCGGGCGAGGTCCTGGACCGTTACCCGGGCGGGAAGACCATGCTGATCCTCACGGGCGAGCTTCAATTCCCGATCGCGGACCCGCTCCACGGATTGCTCTTCTTCGAAGGAGGAAACGCCTGGAACTCGACCCGGGAGCTCGACCTCGGCGACCTGCGCAAGTCGATCGGATTCGGAGTGAGGCTCGAGGTTCCCGCGCTGGGCCGGATCGGATTCGACCTGGGCTACGGATTGGACCGGGAGGACGGGGGTCAGTGGGAGCCCCACTTCCAGCTCGGTAACACGTTTTAGCAAAAGGGGTTAGCATATGTCTCGACAGTGGCGTCCGGGTGCGGTACCCTGCGTGCTGGCCCTGTTTTGGCTTGCGCTTCCGGCGCCGGGCGGCGGCGCCGAGATCCGAATCGGGTTCATTGACTCCGAGCGGATCTTTGCCGAGTATGCGGGCACACGGGAGGCCCAGGAGTCCTTCAACCGGGAGGTCCAGGAGCTTTCGAAGACCGCGAAGGCGAAGAAGGCCGAGATCGACAGCCTCGAGCGGAAGCTGGACGCGCAAAGCCCGATGCTGAGCGAAGCGAAGCGCGACGAGCAGAACCAGCTCTTGCAGCGGATGATCTCGGAGTACGACGCGTTCGTCCAGACGAACTGGGGTCCCAGCGGGACCGTGACGCGGTTGAACGAACAGTATCTCAAGCCGATCGTCGACCGGGTGCACCGGATCGTCTCGACCATCGGAACCGATGAGAGTTTCTCGATCATCTTTGACGCGGCCGACGGGAACATCGTCTTCGGCGACAAGGCGCTGGACCTGACCGATCGGGTCCTGAGCGGCCTCGCCCAGGAGGACCAGGGGCTCGCGCCGAAGACGAAGACGGAACCGCCTGCGCCGGAGGGCGC
>JACQPZ010000179.1 GCA_016207265.1 Candidatus Latescibacterota bacterium
AAGCGGGGGTGCCCGAATCGCAGCTCAAGGCGCACGTTGTGGCGCTCGACTCGCGGGGTCTCATCCTGAGCGACCGCCCCGGCCTGGACGGACAGAAGAAGATGGTCGCCGCCGATCCCTCGCTCGTCGCGGGATGGTCGGGCGGCGGAGCCGGAGGGCCCGGCGGGCCCGGCGGGCCGCCGTCCGGCGGCTCCCGAGGGTCGTTCCCGCTTGCGGATGTCGTCCGCGGATTTCAGCCGACGATTCTGGTCGGCGCGTCCGGACAGCCGGGCGCGTTCACCGAGGAGATCATCCGCGCGATGCACCGGAATTGTCCCAGGCCGATCGTCCTCCCGATTTCGAATCCCACGAGCAAGGCCGAGGCGACGCCCGCGGATCTCATCCAATGGACTCAAGGGGCTGCCGTCGTCGGAACGGGTAGCCCCTTCCCGCCGGTCACGCACGCCGGCAGGACCTACGAGATCGGACAGGGGAATAACGCGCTCATCTTTCCCGGCGTCGGTCTCGGCGCCGTTGCGGCCGGCGCGAAATGGCTCCCGGACGACGCCTTCACCGCCGCGAGCCGCGCGCTCTACGAATTCACGTCCTCGTCGCTCGCGCCCGGCATGCCGATCTATCCGCCGCTCAGTCGCCTTCGCGAGGTCTCGCTCGCGGTCGCGACCGCCGTGGCCCGCGCCCTCGTAGAGAGCGGCGCCGCGCCGCCCGCGACTCCCCGGCAGATCGACGAGCGCGTCTCGTCGATGATGTGGGAGCCGGTCTACCGGCCATACCGCCCCGCAGCGCAGCCCGCCGTGGTCGGCGATGCTCAATGAGAAGATCGCGCGCCGGCTCGAAGAGGTCGCGGGCCTTCTCGAGGACCAGGGAGCCAATCCATTCCGCGTGCAGGCCTACCGCCGCGCCGCGACAACGCTCCGCCAAACTGCACGAGACGTAACAGAGATCCTCGACCGCGAGGGTCCGGCCGGATTGCGGGCGCTCCAGGGAATCGGCGATAGCCTCGCCCGGTCGATCGCCGTCCTGGTCGCGACGGGGCGGCTCCCCATGCTGGAGCGGCTGCGGGGCGAAAGCGATCCCATCGCATTGCTCGGCTCGGTCCCGGGCATCGGGCCGGTGCTCGCCGCGCGGCTCCACCACGACCTCGGCATCGACACGCTCGAAGAGCTGGAAGCGGCGGCGCACGACGGCAGGCTGAGCACGATCGCGGGCTTGGGCGAGAAGCGGGTCGCGGGAATCATCGATTCCCTGGAGTCACGGCTCGGACGCGTGCGGCGCGGATTCGCTCCGCCCCCCGGGGACGTTCCGTCCGTGGTAGAGATTCTCGACGTGGACCGCGAGTACAGCGAGAAGGCCGCGCGTGGCCGCCTGCACCGGATCGCTCCGAGGCGCTTCAACCCCGAGAAGGAGGCGTGGCTACCGGTTCTTCACACGAGCCGGCGCGATCGCCATTACACTGCCTTATACTCCAACACCGCCCGGGCGCACCGGCTTGGGAAGACCGGAGATTGGGTCGTTCTCTATTTCGACGGCGGGCACGGCGAGCGGCAGTGCACGGTGATCACCGCCGAGCGCGGCCGTCTTCGGGGCAAACGGATCGTCCGCGGCAGGGAAGACGAGTGCTCGGCGTTGTACGGCCTGCCGCCCGACCCGCCGGGCGGCTCCATGGACCGCGTCACACGAAGAGGAAAGACATGATCCTCGACCTCAAGGCTGAGGCGCTTCGAAAGACGGTCGATCCTGCATCGTTGGGATTCAAGACCACGGCGGAGATCGAGCCCCGCGAGGGCATCATCGGCCAGCGGCGCGCCGTCTCGGCGCTTCAGTTCGGCCTCGCGATCCAGGACGGGGGATTCAACATCTATGTAGCCGGCCCTCCGGGGATCGGCAAGATGACGGCGGTCCAGGCCTTCGTGCATGAGATCGCGCGCAGCCGCCCCCGGCCGGACGACTGGTGCTACGTCTACAACTTCGACGACCCCTACCGCCCCAAGACCTGCCGTCTTCCCGCCGGCCGCGGCATCGAGCTGATGCAGGACATGCAGGCGCTCATCGAGCAGGTGCGGAACGAAGTTCCGCGCGCCTTCGAGAGCGAGGATTTCGTCTCGAAGCGCGACGAGATCGTGAAGCAGGTGGACAAGGCGCGATCCGAGGTAATCGAGCAATTGAACCAGGAGGTGGCGAAGTCGGGATTCGCAATGGAGGGGACCCGGTTCGGGATCATCCTCATCCCCGTGCTCGGAGGCCGTCCTCTGAGCGACGAGGAGTTCCGGGACCTCCCCGAGGCGGCGCGGAAGGACCTGGAGCAGAAGCGCGACGCGCTGCAGGAGCGGCTGAAGTCCACGATGCGCCGCGCCCGCGACCTGGCGCGCCTGGCGCAGAAGAGCATGCGGGACCTCAACGAGCGCGCCGCGCTCTACATCGTCGGCGGGCTCATCGACGATCTCTCGGACAAGTACAAGGACCTGCCGGACGTTCGTTCCTATCTCCAGGCGGTCCAAAAGGACATCGTGCAGCACATCGAGGCCTTCCGCGACGAATCCGCGGGCGGCGAAACGGCGGGCGGCGTGGGCCCTCTGTTCCTGACGCCGCGCTCACGGGAGCTTCCATATCGGAAATATCGCGTGAACGTGGTCGTGGACAACTCGAAGCAGGAGGGCGCGCCCGTCGTGGTCGAGCTGAGCCCGAGCTTCGTGAATCTCATCGGCCGCGTCGAGAAAGAGACCGAGTTCGGGGCGCTCTACACCGATTTCACGATGATCCGCGGAGGCTCCCTCCACCGCGCGAACGGCGGGTTCCTCGTGGTCCCCGCCGACGACCTCCTCCACGATCCGATGGCGTGGGACGGTCTCAAGCGCGTGCTCCGGGCGGGAGAGATCCAGATCGAGGAGCTTGCGGATCGCCTGGGGCTCATCACGGCGAAGAGCCTCCGTCCGAATCCGATCCCGCGCGATCTCAAGGTGATCCTGGTGGGCCGGTCGATTTACTACCACATCCTGCACGCCTACGACGAGACCTTCCCGGAGCTCTTCAAGGTGAAGGCGGACTTCGACACGAGCATGCCCCGGAACGAAGAGGGCGTGCGGGAGCTGCTCGGCTTTCTGCGCACCTTCTGCGGTAAGGAGAAGATCTGCCCGCTCGATCCGCCTGCCGCCGCGAAGCTGATCGAGCACGCATCGAGGCTCGCCGAGGATCAGGAGAAGGTCTCGACGCATCTCGGGATCCTCGCGGACGTCGTGCGCGAAGCCCATTTCTGGGCGCGGCGCGATCAGGCTCCCATGATCGGGGTCGCGCACGTTCGGAAAGCGATCGACGAGCGCGTATACCGCTCCACGCTGATCCAGGAGAAGATCCAGGAAATGATCGCGCGGGGCGCGCTCCTCATCAGCACGGAGGGCGCCGTCGCGGGGCAGGTGAACGGGCTTTCGGTCCTGAGCCTTGGCGAAATCTCGTTCGGGAAGCCGAGCCGGATCACGGCGAGCGCCGCCGCCGGGCGCGAAGGCGTGGTGGATATCGAGCGGGAGGTGGAGCTGGGCGGCCCCGTGCACAGCAAGGGCGTCCTCATCCTCAACGGATACCTCGCGCAGCAATACGCGCAGGACGAGCCGCTCACCCTCGCCGCGCGGCTCGTGTTCGAGCAGACCTACGAGGAGGTGGAAGGGGACAGCGCTTCCGCCGCGGAGCTATTCGCGCTCCTTTCGGCGCTCTCGGGTCTCCCGATCCGGCAGGGAATCGCCGTGACCGGCTCCGTGAACCAGCGCGGGGAGCTACAGGCGATCGGAGGCGTGAACGAGAAGATCGAGGGCTTCTTCGACGTCTGCCGCGCCGTGGGCCTGACCGGCGAGCAGGGAGTTCTCATTCCCGCGAGCAACGCGCCGAATCTCATGCTGCGCGAGGACGTCGTGGACGCGGTCTCGGGCGGCCGCTTTCATGTCTGGACCGCGCAGACGATCGACGAGGGCATCGAGCTTCTGACCGGAACGCCGGCGGGCGAGCGTCTCCCCGAGGGCGGATTCCGCGAGGGCACCGTCAACGACCGGGTCGATCGGACCCTCGGGCGCTTCGCGGAATCCATGCGGCGCATGGCCGAGGGCGAAGAGGGGCTAGAGCCCGCCCGAACCTGAGGTACCAGAACCTGGGACGCCGGAACCCGGGGCGCGCGGACCTCCATTCCCATTCCGAGGCCTCACGAGCGCGGCGCTCAGAAGCAGGGCCACGCCCACGCCCATGGGAATCAACCCCACGGCCCAGGCGTTCCGCGACGTCCCGTCCTCATGCGACGTGATGATGCTCAGGAACGCCGCGATCGAAACCCCGACGAAGAGGCAGACGATGCCCGCGATCAGGAGTCCGTGGAATCGCCGCATCGGGTTGTAGGCGCCCATGCCGAATCCGTGCTCGTACTCGACGATCGGCGCGGGAGGAAGCTTGGATGGATCCAGGCCCCGCTCCAGCGCGGCGATCCGTTCGCGATGCGCCAGCTCGGCGAGCCTCTGCTGCCCCAACGTCCTCACGATCCCCGCCGTGATCCCATCGATGATCGCGATGATCGGGATCGAGAGCGCGATGAGCGCGATTACCTGTCCGAAAACCGGCATCTTCGTATCTCCCTTATTC
>JACQPZ010000184.1 GCA_016207265.1 Candidatus Latescibacterota bacterium
CTGCTCATCAACGACCCGGCTCTGGTCGAGCGCGCCGAGATCATCCGGGAGAAGGGGACGAACCGTGCCCGATTCTTCCGGGGATTGGTCGACAAGTACTCCTGGGTGGACGTGGGCTCGAGTTACCTGCCCTCGGACCTTCTCGCCGCCGTGCTTCTCGCGCAGCTCGAGGCGCGGGAGGAAATCCAGACGCGGCGCCGCCGCATCTGGGAGTGCTACGCGAGGGAATTGAGGGACTGGGCCTTGGGCCACGGCGTGCAGCTTCCCACCGTTCCCGCCCACTGCGAGCATTCGTACCACATGTTCTACATGCTGCTGCCGTCGCTCGCGCAGCGCCAAGCCCTCATCGCCCACCTCAAGGCGCGGGGCATCCTGAGCGTGTTTCACTATCTGCCGCTCCATATCTCGGACATGGGACGCCGGTTCGGCGGCAAGGCGGGGGACTGCCCGGTGACCGAGGATCTATCGGACCGACTGGTCCGGCTTCCGTTCTACAACGACATGTCCGAATCGGATCAGGAGCTGGTCGTCACCGGCATCCGCGAGTTCGCCGCGGCGGGCTGAGATCCGACTCCCAGGAGCGCGGCGATCTCTTCCTCGAGGCCCGCCACGTCCGCGCCCTCGATGTGAATCCGGTGCCAGATCTCGGCGTTGAGGAGGAGCCACAGGCGGTTCCCGTGGTCGCTCCGCCCTCCCAGGTGGCCTTCGAGCATCCATTCGATCGCTTCGCGACGAAGGTAGCCTCCCTCGACGAGGTGGGCCGTGGGAAGGTAGCGTCCGAAGAGCGCCCGGAACTGCGATCCCATGAGGTAGGGGAGCGCGGATGAGAACCCCTGCTTCGGGCGGCGGAGCACCTCCTGCGGCAGGTACCGCGCCGCGAGCTTCATCTCGAGGTAGCGGCGCGTGCGCCCTCTCACCTTGAGCCGACTCGGGAGCGTGGCGATGAGCTCGGCGAATCGGTGGTCGAGAAAGGGCGATCTCGCCTCCAGGCCGTGCGCCATGGTCATGCGGTCGAGGATCATGACCGAGTGGTTGGGAAGGCGCACCATGGTGTCGGCGAGGAGCATCCGGTCCAGCGCGTCCTTGATTCCCGCGTCATCGTGCCAGCGGATGACGGACTCCTCGGCGTCGAACGACTCGACCAGGGTGCTAAGCCGGGACGTGTAGAGGGTCCGGCGAAGCTCCGGCGTGAAGTAGAAGTAGCTCAGGCTCCGCGCGTAGCGGCGCCCTCCTTCCTCCCGCGCCACCTCGTCGAGCCAGCGGAGCTGGTGGCTCAGGCTCTTGTACCAGAATCCGTCGGGCGCGAGATCGAGGAGCCGCCGGAACACGTGACGCCTTAGCCCGCGCGGGAGCAGCGCGTAGTAGCGGGCGTAGCGGTTCGCGTAGTAGCGGTCGTAGCCTCCGAACAGCTCGTCTCCGCCGTCCCCGCCCAGCGCCACCTTCACGTGCTGCCGCGCGAACTCGGCCAGATGATAGAGGCACGCGCTCAACGGGTCGGACGGCTCGTCGAGGTGATACACGAGCCTGGGGAGGAGACGGACCAGGTTCCCGTCGATCGCATCGTCGTGGTGCTCCGTTCGATACCGTTCCGCGACCGCGCGCGCCGCCGGACCCTCGTCGAAGGAGCCGTAGGGAACCGAGACGGAAAAAGTCTTGAACGGGGCGTCCGTGACGCGCCGGATTGCTGCGACTACGAGCCCCGAGTCGATGCCCCCGCTCAGAAACGCGCCCACGGGCACGTCGCTCACGAGGTGGTCCCGCACCGCGTCCACGAGAGCCGAGTCAACCTCCGCGAGAGCGTCCCGCTCGGAGATCGTCCGCTTGGGCTCGTACCGGAGCCCCCAATAGCGTCGCTCGGTACGGCGCCCCTCCGCAATTTCCAGGAAGTGCGCGGGCGGGAGCTTGCGGATCGCCGCGAACATCGACCGCGGCTCGGCGATGACGCGGAGCGTCAGATACTCGTCGAGCGCCAGAGGGTCCAGTTGGCGCAGCTCCGGCGCGGCTGCGAGGATCGCCTTGATCTCGGACGCGAAATAGAAGCGGTCGCCCCGCTGCGCCCAGTAGAGCGGCTTCTGGCCCAGGTGATCACGGGCGATGAGGAGCGTCCGGTGCGGCCGGTCCCAGAGAGCGAACGCGAACATGCCCCGAAGCTCCCGGAGCAGCTCGGAGCCGCGCTCCTCGTACAGGTGGACCAGGACCTCGGTGTCGGTCTGCGTGTGGAACCGATGCCCGCGCTCGATGAGTCCCGCGCGGAGGGAGCGGTAGTTGTAGATCTCGCCGTTGAGGATCACCAGGACGGACCCGTCCTCGTTCGGAACCGGTTGGCGGCCCGTCACGAGGTCGATGATCGCGAGGCGGCGGAAGCCCAGGCCCAACCCCGACTCGACATGAACCGTCGCGTCGTCCGGACCGCGGTGCGCGAGCGCGTCCGCCATCTTCCGGACGTCGGCCTCGGCCACGCCGTGCGGGTCCAGAATGCCGGCGATGCCGCACATTAGGAGGCGGTGCGCTCTCCCGCCCGGACGAGCGCGTCGGCCGTGGCGCCGCGCTGTCGCCGCGCCGCGGCGTCGATCGGTGCCGAATTCCGGGCGAGGAAGCCCCCGATGGCGAGATAGTCCAGGTGCCCCAGCTTGAACGCCCGGATGGCATCGTGTGGAGAGCAGACGATCGGCTCCTCGTGCATGTTGAAGCTCGTGTTGATGATCGAGGGACGGCCCGTGATGCGGCGGTACTCCTCGATGATCCGGTAGTACCTGGGATTGTCCTCTTTGCGCACGAGCTGCGGCCGCGCCGTCCCGTCCAGGTGCACCACGCCGCCGCAGCGCTCTTTCATGAAGTCCTTGCAGTCGAACGTGATGGTCATGAAGCGCGCCGTGCGCTCTGCGCCCCGGACGCGGTGGAAGCAGCGGCCCGCCTCCTCTTCGAGCGTGGAGGGGGCGAAGGGCATGAATTCGGTCCTCACGAGAGCCTTGTTCAGCCAGTCGTTCACGCTGGGATCCGTCGGCTGGTAGAGGATCGAGCGGTTCCCGAGGGCCCTGGGACCGTACTCCATCCTCCCGTCGAAGCGGGCCACGACCGCGCCCTGCGACAGGAGCTTCGCGATCTCGGCTTCGAGGTCGGCGGAGCGACCGAAGTCCACCTGGGCCTCGCGCAGGGCCGACTCGATCTCCGCGTCCGTGTAGGATGGACCCAGGTAGACGTCGTCGAGGCACCGCGTATCGGGCGCAGGGCGCGGCTCGCGGTCGTAGTGGACGGCGAGGGCCGCGCCGATCCCCATGCCGCAGTCGGACATCCCCGGGTGGACGAAGCAGCGCTCCACGCAGGGGAGCTCGTGGACCTCCTGGTTCACGCGGACGTTGGCGAAGACGCCGCCCGCGAGCGCGACGTCGCGATGGCCGGTCCGCGTCACCCAATGCTGCGCGAACTGGGTCACGAGCCACTCCGAGTGGACCTGGACGCTCGCCGAGAGGTCCGCCTTGTCGAAGTTCTCGGGGAGGCGCTTGCGCAGCTCCTGGAGCGCGGAGTGGAAGAAGATGTTGCCCGTGTTGACGAAGGTTCCGTTCCGGTAGGTGAGCAGGGAATCGAGCAGCTCGCGGTAGACCGGCTTCCCGTGCGCCGCGAGACCCGTGATCTTCCCTTCGTGCCGGCCGGCCTTGAAACCGCAGATTTGCGTGATGTAGGAGTAGAAGGCGCCCACCGAATGGAAGCTGGGGACTTTCACCAGCTCGGTGAACCGCCCGTCCCGGACGTCGTACGCCTTGGACGAGATTCCGTCGCCGCCCCCGTCCACGGTGAACACGGTCGCGTCCGGGCCGAAGTCGCTCGAGTAGTACGCCGAGGTCGCGTGGCAATCGTGGTGATCCACGAAGTGCATGGGAGCCGTGATGCCGAACTCCTCGCGGAGAATCCGACGCAGGGCCGCCCGCCGCTTCATGAAGAACGGCTGGCGAACCAGGTAGTAAGCCTCCTCGATCCCCGGTATGTATCCGCGAACGCGCGCGGCTTTGGAGCCCACGTCGAAGAGGAGCTGCTTCGCCCGCCCGCGCTTCAGTCCGAACCAGCCCTGGCGGAAATCAACGTAGTCGGGGACGAGGTGCTGATTGCGCGTGCCGACCGCGACCGCGTCGATCTGGTCGGGGCGGTACCCCGTCAGCTCGAGCACGGCGCGAATCGACTTCCTTGGCACGCCGAACACCATCTTCTCCCGAACCAGGCGCTCGTCGTTGATCGCCGCCAGGACCCGTCCGTCCACGAGGATGGCGCTGCCGCAGTCGATATGGTCCCCGAGACCCAGAATCACCATCGATGTTCGTTTCCTTTCCGTCAGTTGAGAAACCCTTCTACCCGATAGGCCGCGATGGTGCGCGCGACCCCCTCCGCCACGTCCACTTTCGGGGCGAACCCGAGCGCGGCTCTCGCTCTCGAAATATCGAACTCATAATCGTGCGCGTAGAAATCGACACGCCGACGGTAGAGGGGCGGCTGAATCCCGAGCGGGCGGCAGACCGCCTCGATCGCCGCCGACGCGAGCCACACCGGACGATAGGGAAGCCTGAGCCTGGGCGGAGCGACCCTGAGTTCCGCCGCGATGCGCTCC
>JACQPZ010000186.1 GCA_016207265.1 Candidatus Latescibacterota bacterium
CCGATGTTTCCTTCCTCGATCAGGTCGAGGTACTCGACGCCCCGGTTCCGGTAGTACTTGGCGATCGCGACCACGAGCCGGAGGTAGGCGAGAATGAGCTTCTTTCGCGCGCTCTCGTCCCCTTCCCGCATCGCCGCCCAGAGGCCGTGCTCGGCTTCCCTCTGCAACAATGGGTAGCGCTGGATCTCGGCCAGGTACCGGCGCTCGAGATCGCTGATCGTGTGGTCGGGGGCGGCGGCCGATGCGATCGCCGCTTCCTCCGCGGCTCCATCCTCCGGCAAGCGGATGCCCAACCGGCGTGCCTCGGAGAGGAACGTGTCGAATGCCGCGGGATTGAAATCAGAGGCGTGGAAGAGCGCATCGATGGCGTCCGAGTCGAGGGAGCCATGCTCGAGGCCGCGGCGCATCGCGGCCTTCAGCTCGCCTACGAATCCCTCGGTCTTCTCGTGCATGCTTCCCTCACGTCGGGAGGATCGTGAATCGGGTCAGACCCTCCGGCTCGGTCCATTTCACGGAAACCTGCTCCACCTTCGCGGCCGGGGGCCCAGCCTCCAACCGGTGGAGGAGACGCTCCAGCCGCTCCCTCGGTCCCTCCGCCTCCACGAGGACGCCGCCGCTCCGGAGATTGCGGACCGATCCGGCGATCCCCAGCTTGTGGGCGGCGTCGTAGACGAACGCCCGGAATCCGACTCCCTGGACGCGCCCCATCACGTGGGCGCTGAATCGCTCGTGACTCCGTGGCGTCATGGGAATGAAGCGGACGGAGCCGCTCTCGGCCCCGGAACGGCGGCGGTTTCCTTGGATACATCGGGGCGAGAGGATTTGAACCTCCGACCCCCTGGTCCCGAACCAGGTGCTCTACCAGGCTGAGCCACGCCCCGACAGGAACGACGAGAGAAAGAACCGAGGGACCGGGATTCCCCTCGGCGCCGAGTGTAGCAACCCCGCCTTCGCCCGGTCAACCGGGCTCGCCCTGGGACCAGCCTTCCCGCCCGATCAGAGGAACGAAGGTGCACGAGCAGAGCACTTCCTCCCTCAGTCCATCCTCCGCGCGGGTGATCCGCACGAGATTCTGGTTGGACGGGTCCCCCACCGGAACGACGCACGTGCCCCCGATCCGAAGCTGCTCATCCAAGAACGCGGGGATCTTCGGCGCGCCGGCCGTCACGATCACCCGATCGAAGGGCGCCATCTCCTTCCATCCGACCGTGCCGTCGGAGATCCGGAATACGATGGTCGAGTAGCCCATGGCGGTGAGCCGCTCCTTCGCCTGGTGCCCGATTGAGGGAATCCGCTCGATCGTGAACACGCGGTCCGCCAGCTCGGCGAGGATCGCCGTCTGATAGCCCGATCCTGTCCCGATCTCCAGCACCTTCTCGTCTCCGGTCAGCTCGAGCGCCTGCGTCATCAGCGCCACGATGTACGGCTGCGAGATCGTCTGCTCTTGGCCGATGGGGAGCGCGTGATCGCTGTAGGCCCGACCGGCGAACGTGGGATCGACGAAGAGGTGCCGGGGCACGGCCTCCATGATCCTGAGCACGTGAGGGTCGTGGATGCCCCGCGGCCTGAGCTGCTCCTCGACCATCCGGCGGCGGGAGACGGAGTATTCAGACTGTCCGGTCAAGCGTGAGCCCCCATGATTCCATATCGACGACGGCCTTGTAGTCGGTCAGCTCCAGGGAGAGCGGCGTCACCGAGACGTACCTCTCGCTCACGGCGTTGAAGTCGCTCAGCTCATCCTCCTCCCACGTCGGCTCCTCTCCGCCGATCCAGTAGTAGGCTTTGCCTCGTGGGTCGGTCTTCTCGACGATCACGTCGCGGTAGACCCGCTTCCCCAGCCTCGTGACCCGCACGCCCTTCATCTCGGATCGCGCGATGGGCGGGATGTTCACGTTCAGGCATGTCCCCTCCCCCAGGCCGTGCGCCAGGAAGGCCTTGATCAGGTCGTGCACTACGGCTCCGGCGGGCTCGAAGCTCGCGCTGTTCCACGTGGCGAGCGAGATCGCGACGGACGGAATCCCGAGAAACGTGCCCTCGATCGCAGCGGCGACCGTTCCCGAGTAGCTCGTGTCGTTCCCCATGTTCGGCCCATGATTGATGCCTGAGACAACGAGGCCGGGCTTTCGCTTCGAGAACCCGTGGACTCCGAGCAGCACGCAATCCGTGGGCGTGCCGTCAACGCTGAGAACTCCCTCTTCGACCTTCTTGATCCGAAGCGGCCGATGCAACGTCAGCGCGTGACTTGCCGCGCTCTGCTCGCGGTCGGGCGCGATCACGGTGAGATTCCCCAGGGGTCTCAGCGCCCTTCTGAGGGCTCGCAGCCCCTCGGCGTGGATTCCGTCGTCGTTCGTAACCAGGATGTCCATCAGCGGGCCCAGTGCCGGAAGAGAAGCCGGATGAATCGGATCGTGTCGGCGATCGGGTGGATGTGGCTTCGGGGCGCATTGTACAGGGTCGGAACCGGGATCGCCGTGATCCGAAAGTCCTGGCGCGCCGCCGCGATCAGAAACTCGGATTCGTACTCGAACCGGGTGCTTCGGGGCCTCACCGCGCGAAGCACCCGAGCGCGGATCGCCCGGTACCCGGACTGGCTGTCCTCGATCCTCTGCCCCGCGAGGCGCGACACGAACCACGTCGTGACGGTATTGGTCGCCCGCCGAAGCCAGGGCATCCCCGTCCGATCCCCCTCCCGCGAGCCGATGACGAGATCGGCCCGATCGAGTGCCGCGAGAAGCCGCGGCGCGTATGCGGGATCGTGCTGGCGGTCCGCGTCCAGCGCGAGCACGCCGTCCGCGCCGCGCCGCAACGCTTCGTCGAAGCCGGTCTGGAGCGCGGCCCCCTTCCCTCCGTTCACGTCGCGCCGGATCACATCCGCCCCTGCCTCTCGGGCTTTGAGCGCGGTCTGGTCCGCCGAGCCGTCGTCCACGACCAGAACGGGGAGATCCGGGATCGCGCGCTTCAGTCCCCGCACCACCTCCCCGACCGTCGCCTCGGCGTCGCGTGCGGGGATCACCGCGATCGCCTTCACGACCCCGCGGAGCCGGGGCTCCGCCTGAGGCGCCATTCGAACCACTGCGTCGGATGCGCCCGGACGTGCCGATCGAAGAATCGCTGGATGCGTCCGACTCCCTCCGTCATCGGAATGCCGTCGCGCGCTCCCATCGTGAACGGCCGGTCGAATTCGATCTCGAGCCCTCCGTCGGCCGAAAGGCACGAGAGGCCCGGCAGGACGAGGGCGCCCGCGCGCCGCGCGAGAAGGAGCGGAGCGGGGTCGACCGAGACGATGCCGTCCGCCACGACGTGATTGCGGGAAGTGCTCCGGAACGGCCGGTCGGCCAGGGCTGCGAGCCAGCCCCCGGATTTGAGCCTCTGAATCGCGGTCATCGCGGGACGGGTCGAGCAGAGCGTCCGAACTCCGCCCGCCGCGCGGCGTGCCACGAAGAAGCGCTCCACGGCGGCGAAGCGGTGCGGTGCGGCGAGCGCGTCGACTCCGCCCAGCTCCGCGGCGAGCCACTGGAGCGCGCGCTCCCAGGGCCCGAAATGCGCGCTCACGAGCAGAGTCCCCCGTCCGTCGCCACGCGCTTCGGCGAGGGCGGCTCGCGCCCGCTCCGAAAGGCGCGGCACCGCGCCCGGCCGGCCCGGACCCTGAGCCAGGAAATCCCGCACCGAGCGGGCGAAGACGCGATAGGTCTCCCGCGCTCCCGGGGACGGCCCGGCGCGCCCGGATTGGGACCAGATCCACGCGAGATTCCGGCCCACGGCCCGGCGGCGGCCCGGATGGCTCAGGGCGTAGAGATCGGCGAGCGCGTGAGCGATTCCGTCCGTCACGCGAATCGGGAGCCGTCGCGCGAGGAGCGATGAGAGGGTGTAGCCGAGATCGGTCACAATGGTCGGGGCGACAGGATTTGAACCTGCGACCACCTCCACCCCAAGGAGGTGCGCTACCGGGCTGCGCTACGCCCCGACCTCAAATGGGGCATGGAGTTCGAAACGCAGCCATCCTACAGGACGGCCCGCCTTCGGACAAGGCGATTCGGGGTTACTTTCGCGCCCGGGCCCGCGCTCCCTTCACTTCTCCGTGGAGGATCTGGAGCAGCCCCTCCAGATCGCGCCGCAGCGCGCGCAGCATCTCTTCGCGATCCGTGCGGGTGAACGCAAGCTCCATCTGCTCCCGGGTTCCCCGCTCGTCCAGGAGCTTTCGCCGCGCGCCCGCGATCGTGAACCGTTGGTCGTAGAGGAGCTGCTTCACCTCGAAGAGGATCTCGACGTCCCGCTTCCGGTACATGCGCGCCCCGCCGCGGCCTTTCTTCGGCCGGAGCATCTTGAACTGGGTTTCCCAATAGCGGAGGACGTGCGGCTTCACGCCTACCATGTCGCTGACGTCGCTGATCGAGTAGTAGAGTCGTCCGGCTGGAACCGATTTCACGCCATCACCCCCTCGTCACGGCTCGTGGTTCGGCTTTGAGGTCCCGGGTCAGCAATTCCCGGATCGCCGTCCTCGCGCTCTTACCTTCGTAGAGGATCGCCCGCACCTGCTCCGCGATGGGCAGCTCGACGCCGCACCGCCGGGCGAGCTCCACCGCGGCTTCCGCAGTGCCGACGCCCTCGACGACCATCGTGGTCGCGGCGAGCGCCTGCTCGAGACTCATTCCTTTCCCGATCGCTTCGCCCAGCCGCCGATTCCGGCTGTGCCGGCTCATCGCCGTCGCGATGAGGTCTCCCATCCCCGCAAGCCCCGAAAACGTCCCGGGTCGGGCGCCGAGCTGCTCTCCGAGCCGCGCGATCTCGACGAGCCCGCGCGTCAGGAGCGCCCCCATGGTCGAGACGCCGAAGCCCAGCCCGTCGCAGATCCCGGCCGCGATCGCGACGACGTTCTTGAGCGCGGCCGCGATCTCCACGCCGATCACGTCGTCGTTCGTGTAGACCCGAAACCATTCGGTGGAAAAAGTCTCCTGGACCAGGGCGGCCGGCACCGGGTCCCGCGAGGCCGCGACGACCGCGGTCGGGACGCGCCTCGACACCTCCTCGGCGTGACTCGGGCCGGTGAGCACCACGATCCGGCCGTGGAGCGACCTGTGGAGCACCGCCGCGAGTACCTCGCTCATGCGAAGCAGCGTCTTGGGCTCGAGCCCCTTGCTCCCCACCACGATGGCGCGTGCGCTCCCCAGGGCGGGCCCCACATCCGCGACGAGCTTCGAGGCGACGCCGCGGAGTGTCCGCGACGGGGTCACGAGCGCGACCGCTTCCGCGTCCTTCGCCGCATCGGCCAGCGAGGTCGTGATCGCGATCCGGTCCGGGATCCGGACTCCGGGAAGGTAGGCGGTGTTTTCCCGAGTGCGAAGCATCCGCTCCGCGTCGCCCGGCTCGTATACCCAAAGACGGATCTCGTGCCCTTTCGACTCGAGAAGGATCGCGAGCGTGGTTCCCCATCCGCCACCCCCGATCACCGCGATCTTCATCGCGGACCTCCCGCCTTTCCCCCGACGAGGGGCGGCTCGGTCCCCGAAAGAAGGCGGCCGATGTTGGCGCGATGCCGCGCGATGACCAGGACCGCCACGGCGGTCGACGCGACGAGGAGCGCGGTTCGGTCGGGGTCGTTCCGTTCGGTCAGAAGAACCAGGAAGGGGTAGAGGATCGAAGCGCCGAGCGAGCCGACCGAGACCCGGCGGCTCAGCGCCACGAGGACGATCCACGCCGCGAACGCGAGGAGGGTCGGGATCGGAATGATCGCGAGAAAGACGCCGAGGCTGGTCGCGACTCCGCGCCCGCCCCGGAATCGAAGCCAGGGCGAAAAGACGTGGCCCACGATCGCGGCGAGTCCTCCCGCCACCGTGGCAATGAAGGGCGCCGCGCCGGGGACGCCGGCGCCCGCCGCCCCCGCGACGAGTCCCGACGCGGGCGCCGCGAGAAGGCCGGGTACCATGGCGAGGAGGAACCCGGGAGCCACGGCGGCGAGCGTTCCTTTGGCCGCGTCGAGCAGGAAGACGATCACGCCCCACTTCGCGCCCAGCGTGCGGAACGCGTTCGTCGCGCCGGTGTTTCGGCTCCCGACCAAGCGGAGATCGACGCCGCGATACTGCCCGATCCAGAGCCCCGACGGTATGCCGCCGAGGAGGAACCCGAGTAGGACCGAGGTCACGATAAGCGGGATCGGAGCCTCCGTGAGACGGCGGGAGAGGGCCCGCCTACTGGCTTCGCTTCCAGTCGAGCACGATCGGAGTCCCCTGGAATCCGAAGCGCTCTCTCAAGCCACGCTCCAGGTAACTTACATAATTCTTGTGTCGATAGCGAGGATTGTTCACATACAAAGCGAACACCGGGGGCTTGGTCCCCGTCTGGGCCGCATAGTAGAACTTGAGGTGCCGCCCCGAGGACGTTGCGGGAGGGCGGACTCGGTTCACGAGCCCGTGGACCGCCTTGTTCAGCTCAGCCGTGGGGATCACCCGTGCGTACTCGCGATGGACCCGGTCGCACGAAGGAAGGATCTTCGCGATTCCGGCGCCCGTCTTCGCCGAGACGTACAACCGAGGCGCATGGGTGAGAAACGGATACGCGCGGACGAACGCTTCCTCGATCGCGCTCCTGGCTTGGGATTCGGCTCCGTCATCCAC
>JACQPZ010000187.1 GCA_016207265.1 Candidatus Latescibacterota bacterium
CCCGACCACGTGCTCACCATTCTCGACGAAGCCTATTTCGAATACGTGAGCGACCCCGAATATCCGAACGGCCTCGACTACCTTCGCAAAGGGAAGCAGGTCGCGGTGCTCCGGACCTTCTCGAAGATCTATGCGCTGGCGGGGCTTCGCGTCGGCTATGGCTTCTTCACGCCCGAGCTGGCCTCGCTGGTCCACCGCGTGCGGCTTCCGTTCAACGTGACGGGCATGGGACAGGCGGCCGCGCGCGCGAGCCTCCGCGACGGGGAGCAGATCTCCCGGAGCCGGGTCCTCAACGAAGCGGGGAAGCAGTTCCTCCTACGCGAACTCTCTCGGCTCGGCCTCTCGTGCACCCCCACGTGGGCGAACTTCGTGCTCGCCCGCTTCCCGGGCTCGGCCGTGGAGGCGTCCCGGGCCCTGGAGGGGCTGGGGGTCATCATCCGTCCCGTGACCCCGTTCGGGCTTTCCCCCGAATACGCCCGGATCAGCGTCGGGACCCCGTCGGAACTCGAGCGCCTGGTCGACGGATTGCGCCGGGTGCTGTGAGCCGCGCCCGCACGACGCGGTCGGGCCCGCTGCGCGGGGAAACGCGAGTACCAGGCGACAAATCCATCACCCAGCGCGCGATCCTCCTCGGAGCGCTCGCTCCGGGAGTCACGCGCCTCCGGGGCGCGAACGCCGGAGCCGACGCCAAGGCGGCGCTGGCCATGGCCCGCCTCCTCGGCGCGCGGGTTACGGAGTCGCGACACGACGGGATCCTGATCCGCGGCGGAGCGCTTCGGGAGAGCGATCGTATCCTGGACGCGCGGAACTCGGGCACCGCGCTGAGGCTCGCGACCGGACTCCTGGCCGCCCAGCCGTTTCTATCGATCCTTTCCGGAGACGCCTCGCTGAGACGCCGTCCGGTGGACCGCGTCATCGTTCCCCTCCGTGCCCTCGGGGCGGACGTGACCGCGCGAAAGGAGGATCGGTTCCCGCCGGTCGTCGTGCGCGGGCGAGCGCTCCAAGGCTGCGCGGTCGTCACGTCGGCGCCGAGCGCCCAGGTGAAGAGCGCGCTCCTCCTCGCGGGAATCCAAGCGCAGGGGATCACGTCGGTTCGCGAAGCGACCCCGACGCGCGATCACACGGAGCGGATGCTCCCGCTCTTCGGAGCGGCGGTCGATCGGGAGGGAACCGCGGCGCGCGTACGAGGTCCCGCGACGCTCCATGCCGCGGAGATCGAGGTTCCCGGCGACCTCTCGGCGGCGGCGTTTCTCATCGGCGCGGCCGCGATCGTGCGAGGATCCGACATCGTGGTGCGGAACGTAGGCGTCAACCCGACGCGCACGGCGTTTCTGGATGCCGTGCGGCGGGCGGGCGCGACCGTCGAGCAGGAGGCCGAGCGGGAGGCGTCGGGCGAGCCGTCCGCCGACATCCGGGTGCGCGCGGCCGCCCTGCGCCCCGTGCGCGTGGGCGCGGGGGAAGCCGCCGCGCTGATCGACGAGCTTCCGCTCATCGCCGTCCTGGCCGCGTTCGCCGAAGGGAAGAGCGCGATCCGGGGCGCCGGGGAGCTTCGCGTGAAAGAGTCGGACCGGATCGCCACCGTCGCGTCGGGGCTGCGGGCGATCGGTGTCCGGGTCGAGGAGCATGCCGACGGGTGGACGATCCACGGGAAAGGCCGCCCGCGCGGGGGCACGGTGGATGCCGCGGGGGACCACCGGATCGCGATGGCGTTTCTGGTCGCGGGTCTGGGATCGAGGGAAGGCGTGACGGTCGTGGGGGCCGAGGCCGCAGGGGTCTCCGACCCGGGATTTCTCGCTCGGATCCGGAGCCTCGCGCGTTGAGGGCGTTCGTTCTCGCGATCGACGGACCCGCGGGCGCCGGGAAGAGCACGACCGCGCGCGGCGTTGCGAAAGGGCTGGGCCTCCTTCACGTGGATTCGGGCTCGATGTACCGCGCGGCCGCGTGGCTCGCGCTCCGCAAGGGGGTGGGGCTCGACGAGGAGCGCCCGCTGGTCGATCTTCTCTCCCGTGCCCGGATCGAGCCTTCTCCCGAGGGGATGCTCGTGAACGGCGAGCGCGTCGAGGACGTGATCCGGACCGCCGAAGCTGGGGAGGCCGCGTCCCGCGTCGCGGTCCACCCCGAGGTGCGCCGTAGGCTCGTCGCGCTCCAGCGCTCCTTCGCGCGTGCGCCGGGGGTCGTGATGGAAGGGCGCGACATCGGCACGGTCGTCTTCCCGAACGCCGATCTCAAGATCTTCATCACGGCGAGTAATGAGGCGCGCGCGGAGCGGCGTTTTCACGAGCTTCGCGAGCGGGGGGAGTGCCCCGACCGTAGCGGGATCGTGGAGGCGATCCGCGAGCGGGACCGTCGGGACACCGAGCGCGCCGCAAGTCCCCTCGCCCGGGCGCCGGACGCCCTGGTCCTGAATACGACCGGCTTGATACCCGAGGAGCAGGTGGAACTCGCGACCCGTTGGGCGGAGCTGGCGCGGCGGGGAGCGGGACGCGCGACGCCCGTCTACTGGCTCGGGAAGAGCTTCGTGCGGGTGTTCGCCCGGATCTTCCTCGATTTTCACGTCGAGGGGCTGGATCGCATCCCGCGCAAGGGCCCGCTGATCGTCGCGTGCAACCACATCTCGTTTTGGGACCCCCCCTTAGTCGGAGCCACGATCCCCCGGCTGATGCATTTCGTGGCCAAGGCCGAGCTGTTCGAGAATAGGCTGTTCGGGGCGCTCATCCGGTCGTATAATTCGATCCCGATCCACCGGGGGTCCCGCGCGCGCGCGGGGCTTCGGGGGGCCGAGGATGTTCTGTCCTCCGGCGGCGCCGTGCTGATCTTCCCGGAAGGCACTCGGAACAAGAGCCATACGCTGCTTGCGCCGCGCGCAGGGGTGGCGCGGGTTTCGGCGGCGACGCGATCCCCGGTTTTGCCCGCGTGCATTACTGGATCTAATCAAATCCGCCGCTCCGTGCTGCGGCAGGTTCCGATTCGAATCACGTTCGGCTCGCCGATGATGCCTCCGCGCTCGCTCGAGGTCGGGCGAGAGGAGGCGCGGCGCTACGCCTCGGAGGTCATGGAGGCGATCGCCGCGTTGCGGGCCGACCAGGAGAGACGGTATGGAAGTGATCGTCGCCGATAACGCCGGCTTCTGTTTCGGCGTGAAGCGCGCCATCAAGATGGCGGACGAGACTCTCGGATCGGCCCAGGGAAGCGTGAAGTCGCTCGGTTCCCTGATTCACAATCCGCAGGTCGTGAACTCGTTCCGAGCGCGTGGACTGGAGGTCGTGGCCGACGTCGATTCGGTCGCGCCGGACGACACGGTGATCATCCGGTCGCACGGTGTGGGACCGGAGGTGAAGCAGAGCGCGACCGACCGTCGGCTCAGGGTGGTGGACACGACGTGTCCCTTCGTCACGAAGGCGCAGCAGTACGCGGCGAAGCTCATCGCCGACGGCTACAAGGTCGTCATGATCGGCGACAAGAGCCACCCCGAGGTGATCGGCGTGGTCGCGTACACGAACAACCAGGCCATCGTGATCGACACGGTCGAGGAGGCGGAGCGGCTCAAGTTCATCCCGAGGATGGGCGTCGTGTTCCAGACGACCCATTCCATCGGGCACGTGCAGGAGGTCGTGGGCGCGCTCCTGAAGCGCGGCAAGGAGGTTCGCGTGTTCAACACGCTGTGCGGCGCGACAACCTCCATGCAGAAGACCGCGATCGAGCTCAGCGGGGAGGTCGAGGCGATGGTCATCGTCGGCGGCCGGCAGAGCGCGAACACGGCTCAGCTCACGGAGGTCTGCCGGAAGGTGAATCCGCGCGTCTGGCAGATCGAGTCCGCGGAGGAGATCGACGAGCGCTGGTTCCGCGACATCGGCCGCGTCGGGGTCTCCGCCGGCGCGTCCACGCCCGACGACGTGATCGCGGAAGTCGTCGAGCGCCTCACCCGGATCAACGGGACGGAATCCGAGGCGCGTCGCTGAAGGAGGCACCACCGGCCTTCGGGCCGAATTCATAGAAGAGGCAAGGGGGAACATCGGCGAATGGTTCGAAGGCACGAAGAGGATGTGGACGTGAAGGACGACTCCGCGGAGGAGATCGAGGTCGAAGCGAAGCCGCGGAAGCGCAAGCCGCAGACACGGCTCATCCACGAGGAATCGGGCGACGAGGGGCCGGTGACGGCCGTGGGCACCCAGGAGTTGGACGCGGACGAAGAGGCGCCCAGCATGATGGGGCAATGGCTCCAGCTCTACGAGGACTCGCTCAAGGATCTCGAGGAAGGAGAGATCGTACGCGGCCGGGTCTTAAAAATCGACGACAAGGAAGTGACGGTGGACGTCGGCTTCAAATCGGAAGGCGTCATCCCGGTGGAAGAGTTTCCCGATCTCGAGGGCGTGAAGGTCGGCGACGAGATCGAGGTGTTTCTCGAGAAGACGGAAAACCAGGACGGTCTGGTTGTGCTCTCCAAGCAGCGGGCCGATTTCGTCAAGGTCTGGGACCGGGTGAAGACCGCCGCGGATCAGGCGCAGCTTGTCGAAGGGAAGCTCGTGCGGAAGATCAAGGGCGGGGTCGTGGTCGACCTGTACGGGGTCGAGGCGTTCCTGCCGGGCTCCCAGATCGCGCTCCGCCAGGTCCAGAACGTGGATTCGCTGATCGGCCAGAACATGGAGTTCAAGATCATCAAGCTGAACAAGCGGCGGCGGAACATCGTCGTCTCCCGCCGCGCCGTTCTGGAAGAGCACCGGGCCAAGCAGAAGAGCGAGATCATCCAGGAGCTGGCGAAGGATCAGCTCCGGGAGGGCGTGGTCAAGAACATCACCGACTTCGGAGCCTTCGTGGACCTGGGCGGCATCGACGGCCTGCTTCACATCACCGACATGTCGTGGGGCCGCGTGAGCCACCCGTCCGAGCTGGTGTCGATCGGCGAGCGTGTGAAGGTCAAGGTCCTCTCGTTCGATCCGGAGAAGGAGCGCATCTCCCTCGGGATGAAGCAGCTCACCCCCTATCCGTGGGAGGAGGTCGACAAGCGCTATCAGGTCGGCCAGAAGGTCAAGGGGAAGGTCGTATCGATCACGGATTACGGCGCCTTCGTAGAGCTGGAGAAGGGGATCGAGGGGCTGATCCACATCTCCGAGATGTCGTGGACGCGGCACGTCCGGCACCCTTCGAAGGTCGTCGCCATCGGAGACCAGATCGAGGCCGTGATTCTCAAGATCGACAAGGAGAACGAAAAGATATCGCTGGGCTTGAAGCAGACGGAGCCGGATCCCTGGCTCACGCTCGACCAGCGGTTCCCGATCGGAACGAAGCTCTCGGGGAAGGTCCGGAACCTGACCAACTTCGGCGCGTTCGTGGAGATCGAAGAGGGAATCGACGGGCTCGTCCACATCAGCGATATGTCGTGGACCCGCCGCGTGGTGCATCCCAGCGAAGTGCTGAAGAAGAGCGACAAGGTGGACGTCGTGGTCCTCTCGATCGACAAGGACGCGCGGCGGATCTCGCTCGGCCTGAAGCAGGTGGCCGAGGATCCGTGGCCGACGCTCGCCGAGAAGTACCTCCCGGACCTCATCGTCAAGGGCGCGGTCGTGCGGCTCCTCGACCGGGGCGTGATCGTGGATCTCGAGGAAGGTCTCGAGGGATTCATCCCGCTTTCCCAGCTCGGAGTCGAGGGTCTGAGGAAGCCCTCGGACAGCTTCAAAGTCGGCGACGACCTGAGCCTCAAGGTGACCCGCGTGGACACACAGGCCCACCGCATCATCTTGAGCGTCCGCGCCTGGCTCGCGGATCAGCCGCAGGCCGCGCAGGCGGAGTTCCAGGCCAGATTCCAGCCCAATCCGTCCGCGGAGCCGGCCGCCGCGGAGGAGAGTACGCCGGGCGAAGCCGAGGAAGCGGGCGACGCGGCAGCCGAGATCTGACGGTCCGATGCAGGGCGATGGGCGCGGGTCGACGCGCTCGAGCGAAGCGGTTCCACCCGGAGAGTCCGGCAGGGCTCCCCGGGTTTCCTTTTTGACCCTGGGCTGCCGGCTGAATCAGTACGACACCGCGGCGATGCGGGCCCGCGCGCTCGCCCAGGGGTTCGTCGAGGCGGAGCCGGACGCCGCCGCGGACGCCGTCCTGATCAACACGTGCACCGTGACCGCGCGAGCCGACCGGGAATCCCGGCAATGGATCCATCGGATCCACCGGTCGATGCCCCTTGCGCGAATCGTGGTGACGGGCTGCTACGCGGAGCGGGCGAGACAGGAGCTCGCCGGAATCCCGGGCGTCTCGGCCGTCCTGGGCGTAGCGGACCGCGAGGACGCGGACACGCTGCTCGGCGCGCTGGGGGGGCTCGCGCCGGGGAGACCGGCCCGATCCGAGGCTCCGGCGACCCGGCCGCCGGCGGTGGGGCCGCGCGCGGAACGGCCGCCGGCGGTGGGGCCGCGCGCGATCCGCGAATTCAGAACCGGCGCCCCGGCGTTCACCGGGCGGTCGCGGGCGCTCCTCAAGATCCAGGACGGCTGCGATTCCTTTTGCACTTACTGCGTCGTTCCCTACGTCCGCGGGCGGAGTAGGAGCCTCCCCCTGGCGGAAGCACTCGAGCGCGCCCGCCGGCTGGTCGAGGCAGGGTTTCATGAGATCGTCCTGACCGGCGCGGACCTTGGGAGCTACGGGCGGGACCTCGGCCATCCGAGGCTTCTCGCGAAGCTGATCGCTGCGCTCCTCAGCCTGGGCGGCGGCCACCGCATCCGGCTTTCCTCGATCGAGCCGAACAAGCTCGACCCGGCGGTGGAGGCGCTCGTCGGGAGCGAGCCGCGGCTCTGCCGGCATCTTCATCTCCCGCTCCAGAGCGGGTCGAACGCGATCCTCCGCTCGATGCGCCGCGGATACTCGCGCGAATCGTACCGGGCGCTTCTCGATCGCCTCACGGCCCGCGGCCCCGTTGGGATCGGGACCGACGTGATCGTGGGCTACCCGGGCGAAGACGAGGCGATGTTCGAGGAGACGCGGCGCTTCCTGGAAGATGCGCCCCTGACCTATTTCCACGTCTTCCGATACTCCGCCCGCCCCGGCACCGCCGCGGCGAGACTTCACCCGGGGCCGCCCGATCCGGGCAGCGAGGCGCGATCGGCGGCGCTCCGAACGCTGGGCGAAGCGAAGGCGGAAGCGTTCCGGCGCTCGCTCATCGGGTCCACGCTCTCCGTCGTGCGGGAACGGGGACATGGGGAGCGCGGGCCGCTCGCGATGAGCGACCTCTACGTGGCGGTCGAGCTCACGCACACGCCCCCGGGGCGCGGGATCCTCCCCGTCCGGATCGTGGGAGCTCAGGGAAAGCGGCTCGTCGGCGCGCCTTGACCCCCCGGAGAGAGGCCGATATCCTCGCCGCCATGATCCGAAGCTCGCCCCGCATCGCGTAGGAGGGATCTCCGATGTGGATCCTCAGAAACCTGCTCTGGCTCCTGATCATGATCGCGGTCGTCGGATTCGCGATCCTGAATGTGAACGGCCGGGTGACGGAAATCCGCCTACCGGGCGCCGTGTACACGGACCTGCCGTTGACGGTCGTGCTCTTCTCGACGTTCGTGATCGGGATGTTTCTCTCCTTCGTGATGACCCTGGTCCACTACCTGAAAGGCCGGGCCGCGATGCGCAAGCTCGCGCGTGAGAACCAGAACCTCAAGGATGAGCTGCGCGCGCTTCGCAATCTCCCCATCGAAGACCTCGCCTTGGGCGAAGACGCGGGGGGCGCCGGCTGATGCCGGGCCCCGTCGCGGCGCTCGTCGCGGGCGCGATCCTTGCGCTCGTCGGTTGGGCCGCGTGGACCCTCTCGGGCGGCTTCACGGCGGAGCGGGCGAAACCCGAAACCCCGTTCCAGCGTGGCCTGAACGCGCTCCTCAGGGGGGACCGCGAGGAGGCCCTCCGCGCCTTCGCCATCACGGTCAAGGAGGACTCCGATAACATCGATGCCTACATTCACTTGGGGAATCTACTTCGTGAACAAGGAGAGGTGGAGAAGGCACACCGGCTTCACCGGGAGCTGACGGTGCGACCGGGCTTGACCGGGACGCAGCAGCGCTCGGCCAGGGAGAGCCTGATCCTGGACCTCATCGCGCTCGACCGACCCACGCACGCGGTGGAGGAGGGACTGCGACTCCGTGACGCCGATCGGAAGGACCCCGGAGCGTTGAAGGTCCTGCTTCAGGCTCTCGAGGCAGCCAAGGAGTGGGAGCGCGCGATCGAGATCTACTCCGAGCTTGCCAGGCTGAACGGGGAGCACAGCGGAGGGTCGCTCGCGCGGTATCGGGCGGCGATCGGAGAGAGCCTCCTGCGCGAGGGTCGGACGGACGAAGCGAAGAAGCATTTGAAGGAGGCGCTCCGCCTCGAGCGCAATCAGCCCGGCGCGCTCCTCCGTCTGGGGGACATCTACTACGCGCGGGCCCGCGCCGAGCGCGCTGTCGTGCTCTGGAAAGGCCTGGCCGCCGCGCACCCGGACAAGGCGCATCTCGTGCTGGACCGGCTCGAGAGCGCCTACTTCGAGCGCGGGAGGTTCGGCGAGATGGGCGTGATCTACGAGGAACTCCTTTCCCGGAGTCCGCGCGACGTCCGGATTCTCGTCGCCCTCGCGCGGATGCACGTCAAGAAAGGCGATCTCGCCGAGGCGAGCCGGGTGCTGGCCGAGGCCCTCGAGATCGAGCCGGACTCGCTCGCGGCACGGCTGCTCCTCGTCAACGTGTACCGCCGCCGCGGCGAGCTGAGCCGGGCTCTGGACGAGATGGAGACGCTCCTACGCTCGCTCGACGGGAAGGAGCGCTTCGCATGTGCGACGTGCGGTACTGCGGCCGACGAGTATTGGACGCGGTGTCCGGCCTGCTTCGCGTGGGCGGCGGAAGCGTGAGGGGGCTCCGCCCCCGCGTGGCCCTTCGCGCGGGCGCCGCCGCCCTGCGAGCGTGGAGGGTCGTTGCCCTGCCTCTGGCGCTCGCGTTCCTCCTCGGCGCGCGGGCGCAGGCGCCCGAGCGGTTCAAGCGCCCCGCGGGAGCGCGCGGTGCCTCCCGCGTCTCCTCCGAAGAGCGACGGCTCAGTCGCGCGCGGCAGGCGGTCGATCAGGGACGGGTCGAGGAAGCGCGGACCCTGCTGCGCGGCATCGACGCCGCGCGCCTCCCGCGCGCCCTGGGCGATGAGGCAGCGTATCTCAAAGCGTCGGTCGCGGAGGACGCGGCGACCGCGGATCGGCTCCTGGACGAATACCTCAAGAACTTCTCCCACGGGACCCACCGGCGGGAAGCCGCCCTGGTCCTGGCGAAGAGCCGGTACGCCCAGGGCGATTACCGCGAGGCCGAGAACCGCTTGAGCATCTTCTCGCCGGGGGTCGAGCGCGACGCGCTGGGACGTGAGGGCCTCGTCTGGCGCGGGCTCTCCCAGCTCGGGAAAGGAGACCCGGCTGGCGCATTCCAGTTTCTGGTCACCGCGAAGCAGGACCTGGACGGAAGCGCCGAGGAGGAGGCGTACTACCTTGCTTCGGGCGAAGCGGCCCTTCGTTCCGGGAAGCCGCAGGCCGCGGTGGATGCCCTCAAGGTGATCCTCGCGCGTCATCCCCGCGGCGACTACGCCCCGCAGGCACTCTACGCGATGGCGCTCAGCCTGGAGACGATGGGGCGCATCGCCGACGCGGCGGCCGTGTTCCGGCAGGTGGCGCAGCGATTCCCCGATTCCTACGAGGCGACGCGGGCCCGCGACCGAGGCATCCGCGTATCGGCGTCTGCGCCCGGAATGCCGATCGGCGGCGGTTACGCGATCCAGGTCGGCGCATTCGCGCGCAGGGAGCTGGCGGACGCCCTCGGGAAAGATCTCCGGCTCGCGGGCGTGAGCGACGTCTCGGTCCAGGAAGGACGCGAGGCGCCGCCCATCTACCGGGTGCGCGCCGGAGCCTTCGCCACGCGCGACGAAGCCCGCGCGCTCGGAGAGCGCCTGCGGCGCGAGCGCGGATTCTCCTACACGATCGTTCCCCGCTAGCGGGGCCGCCGTGGAAGCCACCCCCATGCTCGAGCAATACCGGCGGCTCAAGGCCGAGCATCCCGGGGCGATCCTCTTTTTCCGGATGGGCGATTTCTACGAGACGTTCGGCGAAGACGCGCTTCTTGCGTCGCGCGAGCTGGGCATCGCGCTCACGAGCCGGGACAAGAAAAAGGAGGGAGCCCTCCCGCTCGCGGGAGTCCCGCATCACGCCGTGGACGGCTACCTTCGCACGCTCGTTCGGCGCGGCCACTCCGTCGCGATCGCGGAGCAGATGGAGCCCGCGGAGGAGGCGCGGGGGCTCGTCGACCGGCAGATCGTCGAGGTCCTGACTCCCGGCACCGTGACGCGAAGCGGAATCTTGAACGCCGCGGAGAGCAACTTCATCGTGGCCTTGAACCCGGACCCTGATCGGGGATCGGTCGGAGTGGCGGTGGCGGAGGTCTCGACGGGCGAATTCCGCCTGGGGGAGGCGGCGGCCGCCGAGGTCGAGGCGTTGCTCCTCGAGTTTCCCTCGCGGGAGATCGTCGTCCCGGAGGGAGTCGCGGCCGAGGCATTCGGCAAGGGTCCGGAATGGCGGGGCGAGGTCCGGCTCACGAGCTGGGATCGATCCCGATTCGATTCTGAGGCCGGCCGCCGGGCCCTCGAGCGGCGGTTCAACGTCGGAAGCCTCGACTCGTTCGGTCTCGGGGATCCCGGAAGGGGGTACGGGGCCGCGGGTGCGCTGCTCGACTATCTCCACGCGCTCAAGAAGTCCGAGCTGCCGCAGATCGGGACGGTCCAGCCGTTGCGGGAGGGGACGCCGCTCGTTGTGGACGAGGTGACGCTCCGCAATCTCGAGGTCCTGGAATCCGCGGCGGGCCCCGAGCACACGCTTCTCCATCTCCTCGACCGAACCGAGACGGCGATGGGCGCGAGGGCCCTGCGCGCGCTGCTTCGCTCCCCGAGCCGGGACCGTGCGATCCTCGAAGCGAGGTTGGGACGGACGGAAGAGTTCGCATCCTCCGCCCGGCTGAGATCCTCGGCCCGGGAGCGGCTCCACCGGATGCCGGATTTGGGACGGACCCTGGGGCTCCTCGGCTCGGGACGCGCGTCGCCGCGGGATCTCGGAACGCTCCGCGAGGCGCTGCGCAGGCTCCCGGCGATCGCGTCCATGCTCGAGTCACACGGCGGCCCGGCCACGCGCGGGTGGCGCGAGGCGCTTCCCGATCTCTCCGCGCTCTCCGGGGAGCTGGAGCGGGCGCTCGCCGAGGATCTGCCGCTCGTTGCGACCCAGGGGGGTGTCATTCGGGCCGGGTTCGATCCCGAGCTGGACCGGCTTCGCGGGGGCGCGGCGGACGCGCGCACGCGCGTCCTCGCCCTCGAAGCGGGAGAGCGGCAGCGGACGGGAATCCAGAATCTCAAGGTCGGCTTCAACCGCGTATTCGGGTACACCATCGAGGTGACGCGGTCCCAGCTCGGGCGCGTCCCTCCCGAATACGTGAGGAGGCAGACGCTCGCGGGAGCGGAGCGATTCGTCACGCCG